>JBGSTR010000551.1:0-12298 GCA_041736365.1 Chromatiaceae bacterium
GCTTCGAGCCGCCGCGAGGCCAACCGACCCTGGGCTTGCGGCTGCGCCCGGGCTCCGAGGCGCTGGTGCAGAACGTGCTCTCCGCAAGCCCCGCGGAGCTCGCCGGGATCGCGCCCGGAGACATCGTGATTGCGGTCGACGGTTTGCGCGCTACCCCCGAGAATCTCGACCGTCTGGTTGCGCAGGCCGCCGCCGACGGGCCGGTCGCGATCCATGTGTTTCGTCGCGACGAGCTGATGGCGTTGCGCGCCTTGCCCCAGCCTGCCCTCGCGGATACCTGCGAGCTGACCCTGCTCGAGGGTGCGCCGGAAACGGCGGTCTCCGCGCGCTCGGCATGGCTCGCCAGCGTCGAGTGACGCGGCGCGTGGATCCGGACCTGACGCTTATCCGGCTACTCGGCGACGGCAGAATGCACTCGGGCGAGGCCATCGCCAAGCACCTTGGTGTTTCCCGGGCCGCGGTCTGGAAGGCCCTGCGCAGGGCAACCGAGCGCTATGGGTTGGCGCTGTGTGCCGTGCGCGGTCAGGGCTATCGGCTGCCCGTGCCGCTTGAGCTGTTGGACCCCGGGCAAGTCCTCTCGGCGCTCTCCGAGGAAGGGCGGAGCTCGGTATCGCGACTGGAAATTCACGATGAGATCGATTCCACCAACGCCCATTTGATGAGCGAGGCAGGCGCCGGCGCGCCCAGCGGAGCTGTGTGTCTCGCGGAGCGTCAGAGCGCGGGTCGCGGGCGGCGCGGGCGGGTCTGGGTGTCGCCGTTCGGTGTGAATCTCTACCTGTCGGTGTTGTGGCGCTATCCGCTCGCCCCTTCTGCAATGGGTGGCCTGAGCCTTGCCGCCGGAGCGGCGATTGTCTCGGCCCTGAGCGAGTGCGGTGTGCCGGATCTGGCATTGAAATGGCCCAACGACATTCTTTGGCAGCGCCGCAAGCTCGCGGGGGTCCTCTTGGAGGTGGCGGGTGAGGCGCATGGCCCGAGCTACGTGGTCGTCGGCGTCGGAATCAATCTCCGGATGGACCCCAATACCGCGGATGCAATCGACCAACCCTGGACAAACCTCTCGGAAGCGCTCGGAGACCAACCTTACAGCCGCAATCGCCTGGCTGCCGGGGTGATTGAGGCGCTGACATCGGCGCTCGATCGCTATGGCCGGGACGGATTGTTACCCTTTCTTCCTCATTGGGAGCGTTTTGACGCGTTCCGTGGAGAACGCGTTCGGGTCGTGCTGGGCGATCGGGCGACCGAGGGGTTGCACGCGGGCATTGCGGACGACGGAGCCTTGCTGCTGCGGACTGCCGATGGCGTCGTGCGCGTCCAGGCGGGAGAGGTGAGCCTGCGGGCGACGGAGGCGGCGCAATCATGAATCTGCTGGTCGATATCGGCAATACCAATCTCCGCTGGGCATGCGCGGATGTGCACGCACCGGGGCCGGTGCGGACGGTGCGCCACTCGGGCGGCATGCCGCTGGATCTGCTGGCGGCATGGGAGACGCTGGAGCGGCCGGCTCGACTCCTGGTCAGCAACGTCGGTGGGGGCGCAGTCGCCAAGGCGCTCGAGCGAGTGGCTCGCTCCTATTGGGGGCTGTCCCCGGAGTTTGCGGCGACCCGCAGCAATTTCTTGGGGGTGCGGATTGCCTATTCCGATCCCGCGCGTCTTGGTGTCGACCGCTGGCTGACGTTGATTGCGGCGCACGCGCGGGCCCACCGAGGGACGCTGATCGTGGATGCGGGCACCGCTGCAACCTTCGACCTGCTGCTGAGCGACGGTCGCCATCTTGGCGGGCTGATTCTGCCCGGGATCGAGATGATGCGCGAGAGTCTGCTCGCCGGAACCAACATCCCCCGTGTCGAGACCGAGCCGGCTAGGGATCCATGGGCGTCCGACACCGGCGCCGCGGTGGCGGCGGGTAGTCTGCATGCGATTGCCGCGCTGACCGGTAATCTCGCCGGTCGGCTGGCTGAGCAGACCGGTCAGCCTCCGAGCCTGTTGTTGACCGGGGGCGACGCGGACCGGGTGGCAGCCGTGCTCGATAGAACCTGCGAGCTCGCCCCCGACCTGGTCTTGCGGGGACTGGCGTTGGTGTCTGAAAATGACGGCTAGTATCGCGGCTCGGGCCGCGGCTAACCTCAACCCATTCGGTTGAAGGGGACGACCCTCGCGTCTCCTTGGGGCGGGGCGTCCGGCACGCATCCCGCGCCGCCGGCAAAGACCTGGTTCCGCCCGGCATGCTTGGCTGCGTAAAGGTTCTCGTCCGCGGCGCGCAGAAGCTCCTCGGCCGATTCCCCCGATCCGGTGGTAACCGCGACCCCGAAGGAGCAGGTAACACGCGGGACGGGCGTTGCGCCCCTCGAGCCGGCACTCTGCTCCAGTGCGCTGCGAATGCGCTCCGCAACCCTTACCGCGGCACCGATCGGGGCTCCCGGCAGCAGCACCACGAACTCTTCTCCGCCGTAGCGGGCAAGCATGTCCCCCCCGCGCAGCAGGTGTTGGGCGGTGGCCCCGACGCGCTGCAGCACGCGGTCGCCGACGGCGTGCCCATGGGTATCGTTGACCAGCTTGAAATGGTCGATGTCGAACAGAATCAAGGACACCGGGCTGGCCATAAACCCGTGGCGCTGTAGCTCCGACTCCAACCGTGCCGTCAGCACGCGGCGATTGTAGAGCCCGGTCAATGGATCCCGTTCCGCGAGTCGCATCAGCTCCCCGTTCGCGCTCTCCAGGCTGGTTTGGACACGCAGGAAGTCGAATAGGGGAAAGCACAGCGACACCATGAAGATACCCATCAGGTTCACCAGCAGCGTGCCGTAGATTAGCTGGTTGTGGGCGTCGGCACCGAGTCCACTGGGAATCGCCACCCCATACATCAGGAAAGTGGTTCTGAGAATGAACGCGGTGCCCACCACCACCAATGCGCCGATAATCATGTTCCCGACTCCGTTGTTCGGGTAGGCATGTTTGTAGAAAAGAAGTGCCGTCGCCAGGTAGCAGGCGGCATTCAGGCTGGAAGTCATGGCCCCGGGAACCAGGTCGTTGTCGATGAAGTGGGTCAGCAGCCAGAACACCGCGAGCAGGAGCGGAACCGCGCCGAGCAGTACGCGCCGGATGCCCGGGCGGCGCAGAATGTCCAGGGCTGCGCAGAGCAAGAATATCGGAAGCAGCAGCAGGAACAGCTCGGCCAAGGGCAAGGTAAGCAGCGTGATGCCGTAGACGGACTGGGAAAGAGTGAGCGACCAGCCGATGGCGAAGGACAACGCGCCGACGGCGAGCCAGGCGTAAGCCCGTTCTTTGCGTATGCGCGCGGCCATCGCCATGAATAGGCCGGTCAATGCAAATACGATGATTGCGACGAGCAGAAGCGTTCGGGGCTCGATCAAGGAGAAAGGATACATAGTGAAGTTGCGGCTCCTGTTCCGTGGAGCTCGTACCCCGCATTATGCGACGGCGCCCATCCTGTAACGCCCGGGCAACTCTGCTCTCGAGTCAACTCTAGGCCGAAACCGGAGCCGACGCATCTGACCGAAATCACACGAGCGAACATCGCGGCAATTTTCGCTCAGATTCTGCGCAATAGCACGTAATATGGCGGCTTTTTCCGTGGGCGGCCGTGCGGGGGAAATCCGCGTCTCCAGCGTGTGTGCGTCGGTCCGCGATGCAAACCCGATTTCGCTTGGGCGCCGCGGCCTGCCCCGGCAGGTTTGCGACGACCGATGTCCGCAGAACGAGGGTGCCGGCGAGCCGTTTCGGGGCGCCGCTCGCGTGCTGCGCCGCATGTTCGAAATCTGCCGCGGCGGGGCCGCTCGACTGAAGCCCCAATTTCTTAAGGTTATCTTGAAGACTGCCTTGCCCGGGCGTAGCATCCGGCGAGGATTCGGTCGGTATCGAGGCCTCGTATAGTCGATGCGCTCGACACCGAACCAAGCGGGAGGTTGCAGAGCCGGCTTCACGATGCTCGAGGGGCGGTTTTCACCGGTCGAGCCGAGCATTTCGGCGGCACCAGGCTTTGCTCCGGCAGCTCAGCGGTGCGCCCCGACGGATTTACCCGAACCACCCGCCGCAACATTACCACCGCACGCAGAATTCAAATCACCAAACGGCCCCAAAGGAGAGAACGCGATGCTAGTCAGTGAGTACATGAGCGAGTCGCCCGTCACCATCGGTGTTGAAGACGACTACAGTGCCGCCTTCGAAATCATGGACCAACAGGGTCTCCACCACCTGCCGGTCATCAATTCGGGTGGTGATGTCGTGGGTATTCTTACGCGACGAGACCTCCAGCTTGCGGCTCGCTATTTCCACGAGATGTCGGCCGAGGTTGCCGAGGTGATGCATGCGCCCGTGGTCACGATCGCCCCGGACGCCAACCTGATCACGGCCGCGGAGCGCATGACCGAGGAGCGAATCGGCTGTCTTCCGGTCGTGGAAGGTGGTCGTCTAATCGGCGTGATCACCGAGACCGATCTCTTCCGCGCCTTGAAGAGCCTGCTCGCGGAACGCGCCGCCTGAGGCGGACCGTTCCGGCTCCAAGTCGCACGGGGTTCCAGGCGCGGCACGGCTCGCATGGGTGCCGACCGCGCGTTCCGGGCGAAAGCGCCCGAGGCGCGAGGTTTCGGCTTCCCCAGCGACCGCACTTTCGCCCCCGTGACATCACGGTTCCCGTCTCGATGCTGATTCGAGTTGGAGATGACGAGCGTGGGCTCAGTGCGAAACGCCCCCGGACGTTGCCCGGGAACCAGCCTAGACTGAGGCTACACCAAGCGATTGCCGAAGGCCCATCGTGATATCCAGGGACAAGTTTACCGCCGTCGTAATGACCCTGTTCGTCTGGGGGCTCTCCGGCGCGCTGTTCGGTGCACTGTTTGCGGGCCTGTTCCAGACGTTCGTCGCCGCCGGTTTCTCGAGCTGGTATCCGCTCGTATTGGCGGCCGCGACGGCGGCGATGACGACTTCCGCGCTGTACAGCGCCATGCCGGTCGCGCTGGTGGGGGCCACCGCCGGGGTACTGGCCTCGATCGGCTACCTGATCGCAACCGGGCGCCAGCCGGAGCTGATGGCGATCGCCGCCGTAGCCGCGGTCGCGGGACTCATGGCGGGAAGCTTTTATGCCTGGATGGTTACGGGCGGTGGCCGGCCTCTCGCCGAGACTCTTACCGGGTTGGTCTCGGGGCTCGCGGCCGGCGGGCTGCTCGCCTTGATCGTTACCTTCGTGACCCACGACGCCGACATGTTCGTGCTGGCGGCCGGCGTGGTCGCACTGGTGGGCGCCCTGTTCCAGTTGTCCGAGCGTTGGCTGGTTTCCGTGAGCTCGGGGTGGCTGCCGGGTATCCTCGCCGATGCGGTGGTGGCCGGCATGGTTGCCGCCGTTGTTGCGGCGAGTGTCTGGCTGATGAGCGGCACGACCGCGAGCGGGTTGGACGATGCCGCGAGTCTGCATGCCGTCGATCAGGTGCTCCATCAGGTGCCGGACGGGTTCCTGGGCGGCCTCTTGGGCGGCGCGGTTACGGGCATGCTGCTCGAGCTTTTGGGGTTTCGGCTCGAAGAGCACGCCTGAAGCCCTTGCCCGCGTCCATGCGGAAACACGGACGCATCGGCTGAAAATACCCGATTGGCTATCCACACCCGGAGTTGTACGATCCTTCCGGGCCGGCTCTTTGAGTCTGCGTAGGACGCGGATACGCGCTGACACTCCACCGGAGCTTCATCCCGACCGGGATTCCGCGTCCAGTGCCGCGCTGCTGCCCCGATACTTTTTCAATCTTCGGCAATCGCACAGATAATCGAGAGGAAGTCAATGAATCCATTAGATATTATTGGGGCCATGATGGGCTCTGGCATGAGCCGGTCCGGTGGCAATCGCATGGGCGACATCCTGGGACAGATGATGGGCGGCGGAGCACAAGGCAGCATGCCCGGTGGACCGCGCGGGAGCATGCCGAACACGATGCCCGGTGCTGGCGGCGGCAGCGGTACCCTAGGCGATTTGCTCGGTAGCCTGATTGGCGGGGGAAGCTCGGCTGCGCCGACGCGGACCGGGATGCAAACCGGGGGGCAGGGCGCCCCGACGGGTGATCTCCTGAAGAATCTTGCCGGGGCCATCTTTGGCGGATCGGCCGGCCACGGCAGCCAGGCGGCGGGGGCCGGATCCATGGCGATCTTCGGCGCCTTGGCGGCACAGGCGCTGGCGATGGCGAAGAAGATGATGAGCGGTCAGGCCGAGCCGGGGGCCGGAATCCCGAATATACAGCCGGGCACGCGGATGCCGAATCTCGAGATTGACGACGCCGACGCGGTCCTCGCCGGGATCCGCCCGCCGCAGACTCCTCACGAGACGCAGCAGGTCATGGACGTCGCGACCCTCACGCTCAAGGCGATGATCAGTGCCGCCAAGGCGGACGGTCATATCGACAAAGCCGAATCCGAGCGTCTGATGGGAAAGCTCAAGGAAGGCGGCGTGACGGAGGCGGAGCAAGCCTTCTTGTTGGAGGAGATGCAGAAGCCAGTCGACCTCGACGACTTGGTGCGCGGGGTCCCAAATCAGCAGGTCGCGGCGCAGATTTACACCGCTTCTTTGATGGCGATCGATGTCGATACCGACGTCGAGCGTCGCTATATGCAAGATCTAGCCTCCAAGCTTGGCTTGAATCAGCACGTCGTGGCGTATCTGCACCAAGCGGTGGGGGTAGCCTAACCCGGCCGCTCGCAGCTGCCTGACCCGTCCGTTGTTCGGGCGTTTGAGGGCGGATCGGGAGCGCCCGCCAGCGTTGGGACGGGCGCGACGGCTCCATCGATACCGACCCAACGGGTGTCCGCGGTGACGCGGCACCCGGGAGAGACCTGCATGTATACCCTTTTGATTCTGATCATTGGTGTCTTCATCGGCTGGAACCTTCCGCAGCCCCCGTGGGCGAAAGAGCTCCAGGATCGCGTGGTGACCATGGTGAGGTCGCTGCTGGACGGCGGCCGACGCTGAAACGGCGGTCCGATCAGGCCCGGAGCGCTCGACGCATGGCGCTCCTCGCCGGCATCGCGCTCCCGCGGCCCGTTGGCCGACCTAGCGCGCCTCCAGCTCGCCGACCTTGAGGCTCGATATGGAAGGCCCCGCAGATCGATCCGAGGCTGCAACGGCTTTCGGCCTGATCGTGGTCGGCGACGAGGTGCTCAACGGTGCGCGCAGCGACAAGCACCTGGCGGAGATCAAGCGGCTGATCGGTGACCGCGGTCACTCCTTGGCGTGGTTTTGGCTACTCCCCGACGATCCCGAGGTGCTTATCGCACACCTGAGGTTTTCGTTTGCGCGGGCGTCGCCGGTACTGGTCTGTGGCGGCATCGGCGCAACGCCGGATGATCATACCCGGGCCTGCGCGGCCGCCGCCGCCGGTGTGTCCTTGGTGCGTCATCGCGAGGCGGGCGCCTTGATCGAGGCTCGCTTTGGGCCGGCGGCTTACCCGCATCGCATCTTGATGGCGGATCTGCCGGACGGCGCCGACTTGATTCCCAATCCGTTCAATCAGGTCCCGGGATTCTCGCTGCGAGGGCACTGGTTCCTTCCGGGTTTTCCGCAGATGGCGTGGCCGATGGCCAGCTGGGTCTTGGACCGCCACTTCGGCGTCGCACCCCTCGTTCAAGAGCGTGCCGTTGAGGTTTACGGTGTCCCGGAGAGCCGGCTGATTCCCTTGATGCTTCGGCTTGAGGCGCGGTATCCGGGGCTTAAGCTTTTCAGCCTGCCTCACATGGGAGCCGACGCCCACATCCTGCTCGGCTTTCGCGGGCGCGCCGGACTCGAATCCGCGCTCGCCGCTCTGTGCGCCGAGCTGCGCGAGGCAGGGATCGAATACCGGGATCCAGTCGATCCACATCGCGACACCAGCACGCCCTGATGCGCTTTAGTTGGCCCACGCGCGGTTGCGGGACGATGTGCGTGCACTTACTCGACGTGCAGCGCAACCCCCGTGACGACCGGCGCGCACCCGTGTAGGCTTTGCCCTCGAACGCGGACGCGGCGTACGCCGTTTGAATCCGCAGAAAATTCAGATTCTGATTTAAGCGAGCAGCCTCCATGACCGACCATGCCAAACTGATCCTCGGCGATGCGCAGTATGACCTCCCGATTGTTGTTGGAACCGAGGGCGAGCGCGCCATCGACATCCGCGACCTGCGGGCGCTCACCGGTCATATCACGCTGGACCCCGGCTACGGCAACACCGGTAGCTGCGAGAGCGCGATCACCTATATCGATGGGGAGCAGGGCATCCTGCACTATCGCGGTATCCCGATCGAGCAGTTCGCAGACGTGCCGAATTTCGTGGTCGTGGCCTGGCTGCTGATCTTCGGCAGTCTGCCGACCGAAGAGGAGTACCGCAGCTTCTCGGCCGATCTCACCGCCCAGTCCAACCTCGACGAGGGCATGAAGCACCACTTCGAGAGCTTCCCGCGCTCCGCGCCGCCGATGGCCATCCTCTCGGCCATGATCAACGCCTTGTCTTGTTTTCACCCCGAGATCTTCGAGCTGGAGGACGAGGCGCATTTTCGCCGCGCGGCGGCCCGGCTGATCAGTAAGATTCGTACCATCGCCGCCTACGCCTATCGCCAATCCCAGGGGCAGCCCTACAACTATCCGGACCCCAAGCTCCGCTACGTACCGAATTTTCTGCACATGATGTTCTCGCAGCCCTACGACCAGTGGGTGTGCGACGAGGTGGTGCGCGACGCCCTGAACCTGGTGTTGATCCTGCACGCCGACCACGAGCAGAACTGCTCGACCTCGACGGTGCGTATGGTCGGCTCCAGTCAAGCGAATCTTTTCGCCTCCTGCGCCGCTGGCGTCTGCGCCCTTTGGGGACCGCTGCACGGTGGCGCGAACGTGGAGGTGCTGACCATGCTGGAGCAGATCCACGAGGGCCACATCACGCCCGAGGAATATGTGCGCATGGCCAAGGACAAGGACAGTAAGGCCCGTCTGATGGGCTTCGGTCATCGCGTCTACAAGAACTTCGACCCCCGGGCGAAGATGCTCGCCTCTGTTGCGGAGCGTCTGCTCGCCAAGATGGGCCTGAATGATCCGCTGCTGAACATCGCCCGCAAGCTCGAGGAGATCGCCTTGTCCGATCCCTATTTCATCGAGCGCAAGCTGTATCCCAACGTGGACTTCTACAGCGGTATCATCCTGCGCGCGATCGGCATTCCTACCAATATGTTTACCGTGATCTTCGCCATCGGCCGGCTGCCGGGATGGATTGCCCACTGGTGGGAGCAGAATCAGACTATGGCCAACAAGATCGCTCGACCGCGCCAGATCTATGTCGGCAACACGCAGGACGTGACGTCCAAGCAGCAGGATTAGCAGGGCACGGGGGCGCGCATCTCATTCCGAATGCGCGCCGGAGATTGGATGATCCACCCCGCCAGCGGAGACGCCCCGGTGAGCGGCGAGCCGCTATCGGCGTGAGCCCCATCCACCGCAGTGCGGTTCGCCGGGCCGCGGCGATCGCGCCCGGTCTCAGATCGGCGTCACGGGAGGACGGCAGCCACCTTGGATTCGACACCAGAGACACCCGCCGGCGCCTTCGTCGAAGCTAGCTTGCTGGCCGATGGTTACCGGGTGGTGCACGTCGGCGGACGCTGGCGCCTGGGCTCTTCGACCCCTACGGCCCCGGCGGTTGATTCCGAAGACTGGAGCGGGGTGCGCGGGCTGCGTTTCGACTCCGACACGCTCGCGGATTGGGACAGCACCCTGATCGTCTTTCTGCTCCAGCTCGTCGACACCGCCGCGGCAAAAGGCGTCGAGATCGATCTCGCGGGTTTGCCGCCCGGCGCCCGAGGACTCCTCGACCTGGCCCGGGCCGTGCCGGAGCCGCGCGGGACCCGGCGCGGCGAACGACGTCGCGGTTTCCTGGAGCGTATCGGCGTGGTCGCGCTGTCGCTGCTTGACCAGACGCGTCGTGTGCTGGCCTTTGTTGGTGAGATCACGCAAGCCTTCGGTGATTTTCTACTCGGACGCGCGCGGTTTCGGCGCGGCGACTTTGCCCTGTATGTGCAGCAAAGCGGCGCCGGGGCGTTGGGAATCGTGAGCCTGATCAGCATCCTCGTCGGGCTCATCCTGGCATTCGTCGGCTCGGTGCAGCTCGCACTCTTCGGGGCCCAGATCTACATCGCCGATGCCGTGGCCATCGGCATGTTGCGGGAGATGGGTGCGCTGATGACGGCCGTGATCATGGCCGGCCGCACCGGCGCCGCCTACGCCGCCCAGCTCGGCAGTATGCAGGTCAACGAGGAAATCGATGCCCTGCGCACGCTGGGGATTTCACCCGAGGTATTCCTCGTGCTACCGCGGGTGCTGGCCCTGGTGCTCATGGTCCCGCTGTTGACCCTATATGCGAATGCGCTCGGAATCCTCGGCGGTTTGACCGTCGCCATCGGCCTTTTCGATATCCCCGCCACGCAGTATTTGGCCCAAACCGAGGCGTCCATTCGTCTCGCGGACCTCGGCGTGGGTCTCTTCATGAGCCTGGTGTTCGGGGTCATTATCGGGATGGCCGGCTGTTACCATGGCCTGCGCTGCGGTCGCTCGTCCGCCGCGGTGGGCGAGGCCGCCACGTCCGCGGTGGTGAGCGCGATCGTCGCCATCGTCGTGGCAAACTCGGTCATCACCGTCGTGACGACCCAGCTCGGGATCTGACGC
This sequence comes from Chromatiaceae bacterium, assembly GCA_041736365.1. Classification (GTDB taxonomy): domain Bacteria; phylum Pseudomonadota; class Gammaproteobacteria; order Chromatiales; family Chromatiaceae; genus JBGSTR01. The sequence continues at coordinate 10,673 of JBGSTR010000551.1, forward strand.
ATGCACGCCGAGGAGACTCCGCCCCCGGTTGAGGTGTCCAATCTCACCATGGCCTTCGGCGACTATCTGGTGCAAAGGGATCTCAGCTTCGCGGTCGGGCAGGGCGAGGTATTCGTCGTCATGGGCGGCAGCGGCTGCGGCAAGAGCACCCTGTTGAAGCATATGCTGGGGCTGATCCGCCCCGCCGGCGGCGAGGTGCGTTACGCCGGTGCCAGCTATTGGGATCAGTCCGAGCAGCGTCGGCGCGAGATCCTGCGCGGGATCGGCGTGCTCTATCAGAGCGGGGCACTGTGGAGCTCGCTGACCTTGGCCGAGAACGTCGCCCTGCCGCTTCAGGAGCAGACGGACCTTCCGCCCCGTGCCGTGCGCGAGCTGGTTGAGCTCAAGCTGCGACTGGTCGGGTTGGGGGGATTCGAAGACTACTACCCCTTTGAGATCAGCGGCGGGATGCGCAAGCGAGCGGGTCTGGCGCGCGCCATCGCGCTCGATCCGGCAATTCTCTATTTCGACGAGCCCTCCGCGGGACTCGATCCGCCGAGCGCGCACCGGCTCGACCAGTTGATCCTGCAGTTTCGCGATGCACTCGGCGCAACCGTGGTAGTGGTTACCCACGAGCTCGCGAGCATCTTCGCCATCGCCGATCGAGCCGTGTTTCTCGACGCCGAGTCGCGCACCATGCTCGCCATCGGTCCGCCCAAGGAGCTGTTGCGCGAATCCGAAGACGCGAAGCTGGTCGAATTCCTGACCCGCGGTCGGGGTGGCGCCGACCGGGTGATACGCGCATGAGCGAGCGCGCCAGTCCAACCCTGATCGGTGGTTTCGTAGTCGGTGCCCTGGCGCTCCTCGTGGTTGCGCTGCTGATCGCCGGGAGCGGCCGATTCACCGGTAGCTGGGAGACCTTGGTCCTGTACTTCCGCTCCAGCACGAGCGGTCTGGCGGTGGGCGCACCGGTCGTCTTGAAGGGGGTCCAGATCGGTGTCGTCAAGGAAATCCATGTGGCCTACGACACCGAGAGCGGGGAGTTTGTGGTCCCGGTCTATATCCGCATCGACCAGGACAAGGTCGTCTGGCCGGGTGAGCTGCAGGCGCGTCTGAGCTCCGAGGATACCTACCTATCGGCGCTGCGAGAGGGCTTGCGTGCCCGTCTCGGTGTGCAAAGCCTGCTCACCGGACTGTTGCAGGTAGAGATCGGTTTTTTCCCGGGCGCAGCCTTCGTGCTGACCGGGAAGGACCCCAGATACCGCGAGCTACCCACCATCCCCTCGGAGCTCGAGCGCTTTCGCGAGGCCCTGCTGGACGTCCCCATCAGCACTATCGTCGCGCAGCTCGGGGACATACTCACCGCCCTGAATCGCTTGGCCAACGCGCCGGAGCTGCCGAATGTGCTCAAGAATCTCGATCGGGCGATGGACGAATTCGCGCAGACCGCCGCCGCCGCGCACGCGCTGGTCGGGCCGGCAGGCAGCAACCTCAACGCCACGCTCGACGAGCTGGGAAATGCCACTCGCACCATCGCCCCCAAGCTCGATGCCTTTCTGGTGAGTCTCAAGGAATCGTCCGATCGGTTCGGGCGCTTGGCGGAACGCGCCGACACGGAGTTTGGTCCGCTCGCCGCGACCCTGCGGC
>JBGSTR010000555.1:0-15311 GCA_041736365.1 Chromatiaceae bacterium
TGCCGCGGGTCCGCACCCCGCATAGCCGCACTGGCCACACTGGGAGCCGGGCAGCATGGCCGCGATCTGCTCCTCGATCGGGTTGCCCTCGACCCGCAAGTAACGCGCGGCGAGGCCCAGCAGCCAGCCCAGCACCAGGCCGAGGACGGCGACGGCGGCAACGGTGAGGATCATCTCGGTCTCTCCCTCTGTTTGTGGGTTCGTTAGTGGGTCGGCAGGCCGGCAAAGCCCATGAAGGCCAGCGATAAGAGCCCGGCGGCGATAAAGGCGATCGGAGTGCCCGCGAACGCGTCCGGGACCTGCGCCAGTGCAAGCCGCTCGCGCATGCCGGCGAACAGCACCATGACCAGGGTAAAGCCGAGTGCCGAGCCAAAGCCGTACACCAGGCTCTGGACGAAGCCGTGCCCCGACTGGGCGTTGAGCAGGGCCACCCCGAGCACGGCGCAATTGGTTGTGATCAGCGGCAGGTAAATCCCCAGCACCTGGTACAGCGCGGGCGAGACCTTGCGCACCAGCATCTCGGTGAACTGGACCACCGCGGCGATCACCAGGATGAAGGTCAGGATGCGCAGGTAGCCGATGTTCAGCGGCTCCAGCAGCAGGTGCTCCAAGAGCCAGCTCGCCGCGGTCGCCAAGGTCAGGACAAAGGTGGTCGCGAAACCCATGCCGATGGCCGAGTCCAGCTTCCCGGAGACGCCCATGAAGGGGCAAAGCCCCAGAAACTTGACCAGCACCACGTTGTTGACGAGGGCGGTGCCGAGGATAAGCAACAGGTATTCGGTCATGGGGGTCGGTACCCGGAGGAAGCTTGCGAGGGCTCGAAGCAATAGGGGTGCCAGGGGTAACGCGGCCGTGGGTCGATGCCCGTCGAGGGGCCGAGTCGCGCCTGTGTTCCCGCCGCGCGGGCGCTCGGAGCGTGGCGCCGTCGTCCCGGAGGCGGGGACGGGCTGTCGCGATGGCGACAAGCCCTGCCGGCTCGATTCGCGTTGTAGCAAATCCGACAGGGCCGACCCGGAGCGGCGGCGCGTCCGTGGCCGGAACCGGGGGGTACAGATATTGCTACCGCGTTTGAAGACACATAGCAGGGGGCGACATGGAAACAGGCAAGATGGATCGGGCGGGACACGCGGCGCTTAGCGCGCTGGGGGCATTCTTGTTGTCGCCCCCCGAGGACACGCCCCCCGAGGTGCTGGAGGCGTTTAGCCTGTTCGCGGGACCGAACTCGGAGCCATTGCCCCCGCGCCTATTTTTCGAGGCGGTGGAGCAGGGCCCCGTTGCCATCTCCATCACCGACGCCAGCGCCCGGATCCTCTACGTCAATCATGCCTTCGAGCGGCTCACCGGCTATCCGCGCGACGTGGTTCTGGGTAAGAACCAGTCCATCCTGTCCAACAACGCGACACCGGACAGTGTCTATCAGGGCCTATGGCGCACCATCCAGGACAAGCGCCCGTGGACCGGGACACTGGTCAACCGCACCCGAGACGGCGGCGACTACCTGGCCGAGCTGACCGTGTCTCCAATGCTCGATCGCGACGGCCGCATCGACTACTTCCTGGGCATGCACCGCGACATCACCAAGGTGCACGCGCTGGAGACCTCCCTGCGCCAGCAAAAGTCGTTGATCGAGACCATCATCGACGCCGCCCCGGTGCTCGTCGCCCTGCTCGACGAGCGGGGCAAGGTCTTGGTCGACAATCAGGAATACAAAAAATTGCTCGGCGACCTGCGGGGCCGCGAGCCGGCCGAGCTGCTGCGAGCGGCGATCCGGGAGCAGGCCGGGTTCGACCCCATCGCCACGGTGTTGGGCGGACAGGCCTTCAAGGATCTCGAGGTCTTCGTCGCGCTCGCCAATAATCGACCGCCGCGCTGGTTCGCCTGCTCGGGGGAACGTGTCACCGAGCTCGACGAGGGGGTACGCGGCTATTTCGGCAACGATGTCGGCGGCATGCCGCGTGTCCTGCTGCTGGCCAACGACATCACCCGGCGTCGACGCGAGGCGGAGCGCGCCCAGATGGAGAACCTGCGCGCACGCCTGGCCGAGCAGCAATTCGTTCAGGGCATGCGCGAGGCACTGACGGCGGCGATCTATCAGATCCAGGTGCCGCTCAACGTGATCCAAGCCGCGTCCGGCATGCTGCGCGACGGCGGCTGTCATCCGGACAGTCTGGCCGGGATGATCGAGCAGATCAGGGCGACCGGCGAACGGGCGTTGCAGACCCTGCGCGCGGCCTTGCCCGAGGAGAGTCGCGAGCTGGGCGCGGTGGTCAACGTCAACGATATGCTGCGCCAGGTACTGGAGCTGTCCACCGACACCCTGCTGGCGGCCGGGATCGTGGTCGACTGGCGCCCGGCGAACGTGCTTCCGGAGCTCAATGTTCACAAGACCCAGCTGCGCTCGGTCTTCAAGCTCTTACTGGACAATGCGGTTCAAGCGCTTAACGAGAGCAACGGCGTACATCGCGAGCTGCGTATCGCCACCCGGCGCGTCGGTGACGGGGTGGAGGTCGAGATCGAGGACAACGGCGTTGGGCTGGCGGCGGAGGATCGGCTGCGCGTCTTCGAGCCTTTCTACGTCGGCTGGCGCAATCGCCGCGGCCGCGCCGGGATGGGTTTGGCCCTGGCCCAGGAGGTCGTCAATCAGCATGGCGGCTATATCCAGCTCGACAGCGCGGGCGGGTTCGGCAAGGTCGCGGGCGACGACATCGAGCCGTCCGGCTCGTCGCGCGGGTGCCTGGTGCGGCTGACGCTCTCCAATTTGACCGGGGAGCCCGGCCGGGCGCTCTCGGTCGACGGAGAGCCATGAATCACGACGCCCCCACCGCCGCGATGCCCGTCCACGGAGGGCGACTGAACCTGTTGGAGGCCCAGCTCGGGGCACTCTACGAGGTCAGCAGCGTTCTCGGTCGGTCGTTGAACCTGCGCGAGACCCTGCGCGAGGTTCTCAAGGTTCTCGACGAGCGCAACCGGTTCTCGGTCGGGCTCGTCTGTCTCCTGGACGCGGAGAGCCGGGAGCTCATGGTCAGCGCTCTGCACCACGAGGACGCACGGCCGTTCGAAGCGGTGCGCTATCGTCCCGGCGAAGGTGTCCTGGGGCGGATCCTGGACCGCGACGAGACCTGGATTCTGCCGCGAGTCGGCGACGAGCCGCGCTTTCTCGACCGCCTCGGGCTCTATGACCCGGACCTTCCCTTCATCGGGGTGCCGATACCGCTTGGTGAAGACGGAGCCGCCGCGGGTGTATTCGCCGCGCAGCCGATCAGCGCCGACCTGCTCGAGACCCAGGCCAGGTTCCTGGAAATGGTCGCCAGCCTCATCGGACAGGCCGTGCGTTTGGCACGCAGGGTGGAGGGCGAGCAGCAGGTCCTGCGCGAGGAGCGAGACAAGCTGCGGCGCGAGGTCAGGGGCGACCACGGCTTCGAAAGCATGGTCGGACACGCAAGCTCCATGCGACCGGTCTTCGAGGCGGTACGACAGGTCTCCAAATGGAATACGACCGTGCTGGTGCGCGGCGAGTCCGGCACCGGCAAGGAGCTGATCGCCAACGCGATTCACTACAATTCGCCGCGCGCCCGCGGCGCCTTCGTCAAGCTCAACTGCGCCGCGCTGCCCGACAATCTGTTGGAGTCCGAGCTCTTCGGTCACGAAAAGGGCGCCTTCACCGGCGCCTTGACCCAGCGCAAGGGGCGCTTCGAGCAGGCGGACGGCGGCACCCTGTTTCTCGATGAGATCGGCGACATCTCGGCCGCCTTCCAGGCCAAGCTCCTGCGCGTCCTGCAGGAGGGCGAGTTCGAGCGTATCGGCGGCTCCCGGACGCTGCGCACCGATGTCCGCGTCATTGCCGCCACCAACCGCGACCTGGAGGCCGGGGTGCGGGCCGGGGAGTTTCGCGAAGACCTCTACTACCGACTCAACGTGATGCCCATTCGGGTGCCGTCATTACGCGATCGCACCGAGGACATCCCCGACCTGACGCGCTTTCTCGCCGGCAAGATCGGCCGTCGGCAAGGCCGGGAGCTGACCGTCACCGACGGGGCGGTTCGCCTGCTGGTACGTCACCGTTGGCCGGGTAATGTGCGCGAGCTCGAAAACTGCATCGAGCGAGCCGCGGTGATGTCCGAAACCGGCACCATCGATCGCGATCTGATTCATATCGCGGGGTTGGACGATCTGCTCCCGGAGCCCTGCGCCGGGATCCCGAGCGAGCCCAAGGTCGATCTGAACGACCCGGACCTGGACGAGCGCGAGCGGATTATCGGCGCACTCGAAGAGGCGGGCTGGGTCCAGGCCAAGGCCGCGCGCCTGCTGAACATGACGCCGCGGCAAGTTGCCTATCGCATCCAGATCCTGAACATTCGGGTGCGTCAGTTCTGATTGGCGCGACGGTGCCTGAAGCGACGCGGCCTAGTCGACCAGCCGCGCCCGCTTGTCCACGAGGTAGATGACGTCCCCCTGCTCGCGTATCCGCAACGGGGTTAGCGACTTGCCGGCGCAGATCTCGCTCAGGCATTCGCCGGTCTCGGGCCGATAGGTGATGCCGTGCATGGAGCAGCGGATGGACGAGCCCGCCTCGTCGAACACCCGGTAGTGCTCGCAATCCAGCTCGCGTGGCATGTGCACGCAGCGGTTCAGGTAGCCGTATGCGGTGCCTTGGAAGCGCACCAATAGGGCCTGCCTGGATTCCCCGCGATAGAGCACGTGGAAGCGGTGACTGCCCAGCTCCGGCAGGGCATCGGACGCACATACCGCGCTTTGGGCCTTGGCGGAGGTGGTCATGGTGGCGGGCAGGTCAGCGCGTCAGCGGTTCTTCCGGCACCTCGACCCCCGGGGCGAAGGCGATGGCGATGGAGATGTCGATCACCTCGTAGGGGAGGTCCTCGATGGCGCGCTCAAGCGTTTTCAGCACCTCGTTGTCGTCGGAAAGCTCCAGGAACAGGGCGGTCCCGGCCCCGGCGCTACCCTTGATGACGCCGTGAAGATGTAGAAGCTGGCCCTCTCGATAGCCGTGCCAGCGGCTCTTGATGGATCCGGCGGGGTTGTGGTCGTTCATGGTGCTTCTCCGCGGCTGCTGGATCGATGGGTTTCGGGATTGACGGGTTTTTGGATCGATGGGTTTCGCTTCGCTCTACCCATCCTACGCGCTACGATCGGCGATGGGTCAGACGCCGTAGGGGTGGGCGTACCAGTCGCGCAGGACCTTGAGGTCGCGCGCCGGGAGATAGGCGTATGCGCCCAGCAGGTCGGCATGGACCGCCTCGGCCAAGCGGTGGGTGATGCGCTTGTCGGTCAGCATGTGAAAGAACCAGGCGAAGGGATAGCCGATGTGTCGGTCGAGGCCGTGAATCAGATTGGCAAGGTCGCCCCCGCGCGGAACCGACTCGCCCGGCACGACCGGAAGCTCGCCGGCAAAGGTGCTCGCCGGCTTGGCGGTGAGACGGCCCTCGCCGTCCCGGTCCTGATGCTCGCGCAGGCTCAGTATCCAGTGATCGCTGAAGCTGGCGCATTCGCCCGCGGAGCTGCGATCCCAGTCTTCGAGGAAACGCCGCACCCGCGGTGAGGCGTCCGCGGAGCGCACCAGATCACTCACCGCCACCAGGCGGCGAAACAGGAATCTCGGCGGGCCCACGGGCTCCGGCTCCAGGCGCGGAAGGTCGAGCGGGTCGATAAACTCGGCGACGCTCTCGGGCATCCAATCGGGATCGGTGATGCAGTGCTCGAGGACTTCCTCCAGGGACTCGATCTCGATCTGGATGTAGTCGGCGGCGCTCGGGCCCGTGATCGCCGCAAGGTAGTGGGCCTGGCCGTTGAGCCGGGTGGCGAAGTAGACCAAGCCCGACAATTTTTCGAGCAGGTTGTCGACGTCCCCTTGAGCCTGCGCCTCCGCCCACTCGCCGATGTGCCGCGCAATGCGTTGCCCGTTGAGATCGACCACCCCGCCGAGTCGGTGCCAACCACCGCGGCTGAAGATGTGGCGTACCTCCAGTTCGGGCAAGGCGGCCGCAATCGCCGCGGTCGCCTCGTCCAGCGTCGCGCCGTCGGGGAGTGCCGCGCACGCCTGTGCAACGCGCAGGTCGAGCCCCCGGACCTGATCCGCGGCTGCTTCGATGTCGACTAATTCCATTGCTGGTTCCGCCGTATAAGCTCGGGAAACAGGGTTACAGTGGCCGCTGGTCACGCTCGGTTTCAGACCCGCGGGCCTGCGCCGTCGCACGCACGTCCGGATCGGGGTCCTCCAGCAGCTCGCCAAGCATTCGCGGTGGAAGCCGCTCCGCCAAGCGCAGCCGTACCCGCCAGTCGGGGTCTCGCATCAGGCCCGCAGCCTCTTCCCAGCGAATGCGCTCCGCCACCTTGAGCCGCACCTCGGGCTCGGGGTCGTCGCGCATCAAGCCCAGGCTCTCGGTCGGCAGGCGTTCGGCCACCGTCACACGCACTTGGCGGTCGGTGTCTCGAATCATGCCGAACAGCCGACCGGGGTGCAGGCGCCGGGCCACGGTTTGGCGTACCAGGTAGTCCGGGTCCTTTGCCAGGCGCTCGAGTCGTTCCGGCGGGAGCCGGTCGGCCAGCGTAATGCGCACCTCTCGATCCGGGTCGTCGAGCAACGGACCCAGCGCTTCGACCGGAAGCCGGTAGGCCAGTACCCGCCGCACCACCTCGTCCGGGTCATCGATCAGTCGCAAGAGACGTTGTTGGGAGAGGTAACGGGCCGCGATCGCGCGTCGCTCCCAGAACTCGTCGCCCGCGTACTGCTCCGCCAGCGCCGGGTTGCGGCGGAAGAAGCGCTCGATCTGCCGGCCGCTCATGGCGCGGACGCATACGTCGCCCGGCACGCAACGCCCGTCCGCCAGCAGATCGCGGCGATGCGGGCAGGCGTCGCAGTCGGCCACGGGCGTTTGGGACACGTCGGTGTTTCCCTGCTCGCCCCTGCTGGTTACGGCTCGGTCAGTCGCCATCGGCCGTTTCGGCCAGGACCAATCCGGTCGCCGACTCGAGCTCTTCCGTGAGGCGCATGCAGTGAGCCCGTCCGTCCACCAGGTACAGGTTGAAGCCCGGCGCCTTGCGCACCGGGGTGCCGCTGCCGATGTCCTCTTCCATGCAGTAGGTGAAATGCAGCTCTGAAAAAGACTCGCGCAATGCCGAGACCGTCCCCTCGTTGAGTCCGGCCCTCTCGACGACGCGGGTAATTTGCTCGATACGCTCGGGTGTGATCACGCCGGGAGCTCCTCGTCGCGCTCGAAGCGGATACGCTCCTCCGGCGTCTGGCCCATGACCTTGGCGAGCCAGGGTGGCGGCTTGGTCGCAAGCACACCTTGGAGTGCAACCATGCGCTCGCGGGCGCTCCCGCCGGCCGCATCCTTGATGGGATGGATCTCGGCTTTGACCACCTTCGCCGCCGCGGGTCCGCCGATGGAGGCGACGTAGAGCACCTGGCAGTCGCGGATCAGCGCGGCGCGGTAGGCGTTCTTGTCCTCCTGCCCCCGGTCGTCCGCCCTGCGGGCGTCGATCAGACGGGTCTCATGGGCGGAAACCTGATAGATCAAGAAGCGCCACGCCGACCCGAAATGCCCATCCAGTGCCTCGCCGCCGTTGGAGGCGCAGGCGACGCGGATCGACCCCGGCATGTCGCCCTCGGCGTAGGCGTTCAACGCCGGCGGGGGATCGAGCTCGGCCACCCCTTCGCCCTTGAGCAGGGCAAGGGCGGTCTTGATGGCGTCGCTGTCGATGTCGGCCAGCGCGCCGTTCGCGGCGGCCTTAAGGTCCTTGACCCTCAGCGACGCGAGCTTCTCGGCGGTCGGGGGTAGCCCCACCGCGTCGTCGAGCACCCGGAGCAGCTCCGCCGGAGCGGTGTCCGGCAGGGCGCGGGCCGCCAGACCAACACGCAGGGCGATTTCTTCGGAGATAGGGCTAGGCATGGTTCAGCTCCCGCGAGTGAAGGCGCCAGGGAAAGGCTTTGCGTTTCCCGTCCGGGCCGGGGATGTCCGAGAGTCGCGCCTCTCGGACCGCGAGCCGATCGAATGCTTGATAGCATTCGACCAGCGTCTCCTTCTTTACGTGCACAAGCATCGCCGGCCGTCGTTCCGCGCGACGCGCCGGGTGACCGCCCTCGGACGCGCCGCCGGACGGGTCGGCATCCAGTCGACCATGCAGGCCATCAGGCCGCGATGATGCACTCGTCTTCCATGCAAGCGGCGACACACTGGGGCATGTCGTGCTCGCCTTCGCATTCGGTGCAGGTCTCGGGATCGATCTTGTAGACGCCTTTCCAGGGGGTAATGGACTTGGTCGGGCATAGCGGCTCGCAGTCGCCGCAAGCGGTACAGACGGACTTGACGATTTGCAGTGCCATGTCGGTTCTCCAAATTGAAAGTAGATGGGGCGTCGCAGGCTCAAGGCAGGGCCGTTACTCGGCGCGCTTGAAGCGCAGCGTGGTGGGGAAGACCGGGGGTGGACTGATCGGGTCGATGTACCACCTGGACCCATCGGTCAGCTCGACCTCGCCGCCCCAAGCCTCGGGGCTGTCCGTCTGCACGGCGGCGATCGTCTCCTCCATGTCCTTCTTGGCCACGTAGAACAGGAGCGCTCCGGTGTCGCTCTTGCGGATCATCACGTTGGGCATCGATTTTCCTCGGATTGCGTCGGGTTGGCCTGACCAACCCGACCACGAAGCCGTATCGGTCGGGTTTGGCGCTCAAACGCGCGGCGCGATTCGTCGGTGGAAGAATGCGCGCCGCGGCCCGACGTTTAACGGATCAGATCGTAGTTGTAGTCGGTGGTACCCATTCCGCGCGTGTCGTCGTCCAACCGTTCCAACACCGAGTTGACCAGTGTCGTTAGCATGTACATGGCACCCTCATAGCCCAGGGTGGTCATGCGGTGCAGGTGGTGACGGTCGAAGATCGGGAAGCCGATTCGGATCAGCGGAACCTCGAATTCCTTGCCCTTGTGCAAGGTGTCGCGCTGGATGAACTTGCCGTAGGAGTTGCCGATCATGAAGTCCGGCTTGTCGGTTAGCACCAGCGAGCGGAAGTGCCACAGGTCGGCACCCGTGTGCACCTGACCGGATGTGCCGTAGGGCGAGCTCGCCAGAACCTGCTCGACCTCTTTCTTCCAACGCTTGTTGGCGTGGTTGCAGAGGATGTGGGTCGGCTCGGCGCCCAGCTCCATCAGGAACTTGGTCATGCCCAAGGCAAAGTCGGCGTCGCCGTATAGGGCGAACTTCTTGCCGTGCAGCCAGGCGTGGCTGTCGGTCATCATGTCGACCAAGCGGCCGCGCTCTTTTGCCAGCGAGTCCGGAATGGGCTTGCCGGTCAGGTCCGAGATCTTCATCAGGAAGTCGTCGGTCCACTCCAGCCCCATGGGGATGTTGATGTGGCTCGCCGGCTGACGCCAAGTGCCCTCGATATACTTCTTGGTCTTGGGAAGCTGCCAGGGTTGCAGCAGCAGGGTGTCGATGGCGTTCGGGGCGTCCTTCACCTCGTCGATGGTGGTGCCGCCGGCATACATGCGGTACTCGCCGTCGGCCGGCGTATCCAGCACCTCGGTGGGGTCGCACAGCAGGGTATGGGGGACGTCCATCTCATCGAGCATGCGGTGCATCACGCGATAGTTGCCGAGATAGGTCTCGAATCCCGGCACCAGGTTGATCTTGCCGTTGCTGCCCACCTCTTTCCCTTCCATGAAGTTCAAGGTGAAGTAGCGCATGATGCCCTCGAACATGTTGTCCCAACCGGTGGTGTGGGAGCCGACAAAGCTCGGGGTGTGGGCGAAGGGGACCGGGAAATCCTCGGCGATATGTCCCGCCTTCTTGGAGTTGGTGATGAAGGCGTTGAGGTCGTCGCCGATGACCTCGGCCATGCAGGTGGTCGACACCGCGATCATGGTCGGTTGGTAGAGCGCCTTGGCGTTCTCCAGCCCGTCGAACATGTTCTTCTGCCCGCCGAATACCGCCGCGTCCTCGGTCATGGAGTCCGATACGCAGGCAATCGGCTCCTTGAAGTGGCGGTTGAAGTAGGTGCGGAAATAGGCCACGCAACCCTGGGAGCCATGCACGTAGGGCAGGGTCTTCTCGAAACCCAATGCGCACAGCACGGCGCCCAGCGGCTGGCACGCCTTGGCGGGATTGATGGTGAGCGCCTCGCGCTTGAAGTTCAGCTCCTTGTACTCTTCGGTGGTGGTCCACTCGAAGACCTCTTGGATACGAGCGGCCTCGGGGCGCTCCTCCACCAGGCTTTGCTTGGCGGCGAGGTTTTCCTTGTATTCCGGCTCCCGGAACAAGGGGTAGCTCGGCATGATGTTGTCGACTGACTGGCTCATTTGAATGCTCCTGCCGCGCCGCTAATCCGCGGACGACGGCTAAGTCTGAGATCGAAGAATTGCGGCTGCGTAGGCTGGTGTGGGGTACGAACCGTTTCTCGGGTACCGCCGGGGTTCGCGCGCTCAACCCAACCTACGCTCATCGGGCCGTGCTCAGGCGCTGGCGGCAACCGCGGTGGCCTCCGCTTCCGCATCCTTGCTCCATGGGGCCTGCATCTTGTTCCAGCACGGGTTGTTGATGGTCATGTCCATATCGCGAGCGAAAATGGCGAAGCCGTCGTAGCCGTGGTAAGGGCCGGAGTAGTCCCAGGAATGCATCTGGCGGAAGGGGATTCCCATCTTCTGGAAGATGTACTTTTCCTTGATCCCCGAGCCGACCAGGTCGGGTTTGATGCGCTTGGTGAATTCCTCGAATTCATAGCCCGTGATGTCGTCGTAGAGCAGGGTCGACTCGCCCATCTCCTTGATCGTGCGGTCATAGTCGTCGTTGTGGGCGAACTCGTAGCCGGTGCCCACCACCTCCATGCCCAGATCCTCGTAAGCGCCGATGACGTGGCGCGGGCGTAGGCCGCCGACGTAGAGCATCACGCGCTTGCCGGCTAGACGGGGCTTGTACTTCGCGATCACCGCGTCGTATTCGGCCTGGTACTTCTCGATCACCTTCTCGGCCTTGGCCTGAATGGTCTCGTCGAAGAAGGCGGCGATCTTACGCAGCGACTCCGCGATCTTGGTGGGACCGAAGAAGTTGTATTCCATCCACGGAATCCCGTACTTCTCTTCCATGTGCCGGCTGATGTAGTTCATCGAGCGATAGCAGTGGATGAGGTTGAGCTTCACCTTTGGGGTCAGCTCGATCTCGGAAAGCGTGCCGTCGCCGGACCACTGGGCAACCACGCGCAGACCCATCTCCTCGAGCAGGATGCGCGAGGCCCAAGCGTCGCCGCCGATGTTGTAGTCGCCGATGACGGCTACGTCATAGGGGGTTGTCTGGAAGGACTCGTCGCCGTCGCGATTGCCGATCACCCAGTCGCGGATGGCGTCGTTGGCGATGTGGTGACCCAGCGACTGAGACACGCCGCGGAAACCCTCGCAGCGCACCGGCACCACCGGCTTGTCGAGCTCCTTGCCCTTCTTCTTCGCCACCGCCTCGATGTCGTCGCCGATGAGACCGATCGGGCACTCGGACTGGATCGTGATCCCCTTGCTTAGGGGGAAGAGCCCCTCGATCTCGGTGATCAGCTTATCGAGCTTCTTGTCGCCACCGAAGACGATGTCCTTCTCCTGGAAGTCCGAGGTGAAGTTCATGGTTCCGAAGGTGTTGATCCCGGTGACGCCGACATAGTAGTTGCGCCGACCGGCACGGGAGTATTGGCCGCAGCCGACCGGCCCGTGCGAGACGTGGATCATGTCCTTGATCGGACCCCATACCACGCCCTTGGAGCCGGCATAGGCGCAGCCGCGTACGGTCATCACGCCGGGTAGGGACTTGCGGTTGGAGGTAATGCACTTCTTGGACTGCTCGATGGACTGGTCGTTGACCGCCAAGTGCTTGGCGCGGTCCTTCTTGGCCTTATCCGGGTAGACCTCAAGCACTTCTTGAATGAGGTCCAGGGTCTCTTCGCGAGTCATGGTTGCCATCTCGGCTTCTCCGATTGGGGTGTCGCGGCTAATCCGCCGACAGGCACCCGATTTAAGCTGTCTCCGAGCACCAAGCGCGCGGTCGGTGCGACTGCGCGCTGCGCGAGCTGCCGCCTAGGCCACGGCCTCCGCGGTGGCGGACTTGCCGACGATGGACTCGTCTTCCTCGTCCATCAGGCCGAAGTCCATCAACAGATCCTCGAGCTGGTCCATGGTGATCGGCGTCGGGATCACGAGGTTCTTGTTGTTGATGATCTTGTTCGCCAGGGCGCGGTACTCGTCGGCCTGCGCGGCCTTGGGGTCGTACTCGATGACCGTCATACGGCGGATCTCGGCACGCTGCACCACGTTGTCGCGGGGCACGAAATGGATCATGTGGGTGCCGAGCTGGCGCGCCAGCTCCATGATCAGCTCGTCCTCGCGGGCGGTGTTGCGGCTGTTGCAGATCAGGCCGGCGAGGCGCACGCCGCCCGAATTGGCGTACTTCACGATCCCCTTGGAGATGTTGTTGGCCGCGTACATGGCCATCATCTCGCCGGAGCAGACGATGTAGATCTCCTGGGCCTTGTTCTCGCGGATGGGCATGGCGAAGCCGCCGCACACCACGTCGCCGAGCACGTCGTAGAAGACGAAATCGAGGTCGGGATCGTAGGCGCCTTCTTCTTCCAGGAAGTTGATGGCGGTGATGACGCCGCGACCCGCGCAACCCACACCCGGCTCCGGACCGCCGGATTCCACGCACTTGATCCCGGCGTAACCGACCTTCAGCACGTCGTCCAGCTCCAAGTCCTCGACGCTTCCGGCCTCGGCGGCCATCTGCATGATCGAGTTCTGGGCCTTGGCGTGCAGAATCAGTCGGGTGGAGTCGGCCTTGGGGTCGCAACCGACGATCATGACCTTCTTACCGGCCTCGGCGAGTCCGGCGACCAGGTTCTGGGTGGTGGTGGACTTACCGATACCGCCTTTGCCGTAAATGGCGCATTGACGCAGGGCCATGAGTGCGATCTCCTTGGTTGTTCGCTGGGGCTCAGCGAAATGGGATTAGAATCGGACAACCAAGAGTGAGCAGGTGTCGTGCCAAGTCGCTTGTTTTGGCAGAACGGACTGTTAATGAAGGAGTTTTGTCGGTTGTAGTGGTTCCCCCGGATGGGTAGGATAGGCGACAAACCCGTGAGACCTGTATGGACAACGACAGACAATCCCCAACCCAATGCCTTGGTAGCCGCGATTGGCTCGCGGGGCCGGCCCCCGGCGTGCCCGCCGCGGCCCGCTTGCCGCTGAACCACTGCAATCTGCCCGCCGGCATCCTCGGCAGCCTGACCTTTCAACAGCACCCGGTGCCGCTCGAGATCGACGGTATTCGCGCCTTTTACGCCGACCTCTTCGCGTTGCTCGCGGGGATCGACGATCACGCCGAGCGGGCGCGACGCTTCCAGGACTACATGAGCGTCCACTTCCGTCTGGAGCATCTTGAAGATGCGGGAATGGATCCCGGCGCCGGCAGAAGCGGGGCGGGGAGGCGGCGCCAGCGGGTCAAGGCCGACTACCGGCGTTTGGTGCGCGGTTGGTCGTTCGATTCCGACTGGCGCGAGGGTGCGGTGCTCAAGGCCTGGACCGAGTCGCGTTTCGGGCTGCTCGCCCGGCATCACCGAGGTCCGCTCCATGGACGCGGCAGCGAGACCTATGAAGATTATCTGGCCGAGGGTTGCGCCGGTCTGTACGGCGGCAACGCCCTGGAGGCCCAGCTCGACTTGCTCTATACCTACTGCCAATACGAGCTGTCTCTGGCCCATCCACTCGCCACTCACCTGCGTCTCTATCGCGGCATCAATCGCATCGACGACTATGAGGTGCTCGGCCAGCGGGGCGGCGACCGTTACCTGGTCCTGCTCAACAACCTCAGCTCCTTTACCCGCAATCGGGAGCGGGCGGACGAATTCGGGGACTACATCCTGGAGGTCGAGATCCCTCTGCCCAAGGTGTTTTTCTACAATCGATTGCTGCCCGGAATGCTCAAGGGCGAAGACGAGCTTGTGGTCATCGGCGGTGTCTGCGAGGTGCGGATCGCGACCTGGTGAGGGACGTCCGCTCGGGGTTTCTCAGGCCGCGCTCAGTCACCACCCCGGCCGTGCGGGGATAGATCGATCAGTGCCTGCGCTTGCAGGGCGCACCGGCGCGCCACTTCCGGGTCGAGCGCGCGCAGCCAGCGCGGGGGAATCGCGACGCGGCCGCAGAGCGCCCCGGCGATCATGCCGAGAATCGCACCGCTGGTGTCCGCGTCCCCGCCACGATTAACCACGTCGACCAGAGCCGACTCGAAGCTCCCGGTCGCAAACAATGCTTGAAACACCGCGCTCAAAGTCTCCGGCAGATAGCCGCCGGGATTCTCGCTACGCCTGCGATCGAACCGATACTCCGGCCAAGCCGCGGCGAGGGCGTCGGCGCGTTGTCGCAGCTCCGCCAAACTACCGCCCAGCAATGCGGCTTGGACCATGTCTATCACCGCCAGCGTGCCGGCGTCGGCCAGCTCATTGTGGTGAGTGACATGGGCCTGTGCCCGATTGGCGGCGTCGACTTCGCGGGTAGCGGCGCCGAGTGAAAACAGGGCGACGGGCAAGCAGCGCATGCAGGCGCCGTTGCCGGCGTCGTATTCGTGGGGCGGGACCTCCAGCTCGCCGGTCTGGCGGAAGCGGGCGATGCCGCGGCGCACCGTGTGGCCGATATCCACGGGCTTGCTGCTCATCCAGGTGCTGAAGGCCTCGGCCACCGCCCTTGGCTCGACCCGGCCCCGGGTCAGGATGGCCTCGCCCAGCGCTAGGCTCATCTCGGTGTCGTCGGTCACCTGGCCCCGACGCAGCCCGAGCCAGCCGCCGCCGGCAAGCTCGCGATGCACCCCATGGATCTCGCGGATCTCGGCGGGCGTCATGAATTCGACCGTTGCCCCCAACGCATCCCCCACGGCCATGCCGAGGTAGGCGCCGAGGGCGCGGGCGACGGTCCCGGAGGAGTGAGCCGAGCTCAGCTCGCTATTCAGGACCGAAACAAGCATCGTAGTCGGTGCATAACTGGCAGGACGGGGCGCGACACGTGTAGATGCCCTCGGCCTCGCACAATTGCTTGTAGAGGAAGCGCTTCCATTTCATATCCTTGACGTTGCGCGCGGCGAGAGCCGGGAAGTTGCGCCGCATCAACGCGGTCAGCTCGACCCGGGTCGGCAGCCCGAGGTCCTCCCACAGGTGGTCGGCGGCCATGCAGCCCGCCGCCACCACATGAGCCATCCAGACCTCAGACGGATCATCTCCGGCGCGGTGCATCAGCATGAGGCGTATTAGATCCTCGCGTTCGTCGGCGCGTTCCGCCGC
>JBGSTR010000570.1:0-1718 GCA_041736365.1 Chromatiaceae bacterium
CAACCCCTTCCTGCGGACCGCGGAGCCCGGGGTGATTGCGGCCGCCGAACGTTTCGCCGACAGGCCGCTCGGCACGCCGGCGGAGGTCTTTACCGCGCTGCGTCGCTGGAAGGACGAAAAGTACGACTAGGCCCCAATCGAATGGCGATGCGCGGATCGCGCGACCTGGACCCTCTGCCACGGGGCCGAGGGTAGTGCGGGACCGCCAGACGTGCCGGCGGCGACCGCCGAAGATCCGAATTTGACCCCGGTGGCCGGGGCTGTTAGAAACTGCGCGGTTTGTAATTGAGCCCAGAGGCGTGCACCCGATGTTCCTCTCCTCCCCGCGCGCCCGCTGGTGGTTTCCCGTCCTGCTTGCCCTGGCGAGCGGCGCCTTGGCGGTGCTCGGCTTCGCGCCGGTAGCCCTTTTTCCGATTGCGATTGTTGCCCTGGCCGGATTCTACGAATCCCTGCGCCGCGCCTCGCCGCGCACCGCTTGGTGGCGCGGCTGGGCGTTCGGCATCGGCCTGCTGGGTGTCGGCGTGGCCTGGATCCGGATCAGCCTGAATCAATTCGGGAACATGGACGCCTGGATCGCGGATCTGCTCACGGCAGTGTTCGTGCTGACCTTGGCAATCTTCTACGCCTTGGCGGGTTCATTGACGCGCCGACTCGAGCGCGGCGACGCGCGCTGGACGACTCCGGTTTTGTTGTTCCCGGGGCTCTTCGTAATCTTCGAGTGGCTGCGCGGCTGGGTGTTCACGGGCTTTCCCTGGCTCGCGATGGGCTACACCCAGATCGACGGTCCGCTGGGCGGTTACGCCCCGATCGCGGGGGTCTATGGGGTCAGTCTGCTCGCCGCGGTCTCCGGCGGGCTGCTGTGGGGATTGATGCGCTGGCCGCGTACCCGTGCCAGGATCGCGGCGGGCGCGGCGTTGGTTGTGATCTGGGCGAGCGGCTCGCTGCTCGGCACGGTCGCTTGGACCGAGCCCTCCGACGAGCCGTTCGAGGCCACCGTGGTGCAGGCGAATATCCCGCAGGCGATCAAATGGGATCCGGAGGCCCGGCTCCAGACGATACAGGCGTACCTGGAGATGACGCGCGATCATCTGGGCTCCGGCTTGATCGTTTGGCCGGAGACCGCGGTCACCGACTTCCTGCACCGGGTTCGCGACCCGATCCTCGATCCGCTGTCGCAGCGAGCGCGCGAGGAGGGCAGCGAGATCGTGCTCGGCATCCCGGTGCTCGACCAGGACACCGGCGCCTATTACAACGCGCTGCTCAGCATCGGCGGCGCCGAGGACCTCTACGCCAAGCGTCATTTGGTGCCGTTCGGCGAGTTCTTGCCCTTTAAGCAATGGCTGGGCCCCTTGGTCGAGCTGTTCGACGTCCCGATGTCGGACTTCAGTCCCGGTGGCGCGTCTCGCCCCACGTTGCGTGTGGGCGAGCGACTGGCGGGTGTATCGATCTGCTACGAGGACGCCTTTCCCGCCGAGGTCATTCAGGCGCTCCCGGAGGCCGAGTATTTGATCAACGTCAGCAACGACGGCTGGTTCGGGGATTCACTGGCGCCTTATCAGCACCTGGAGATCGCGCGGATGCGGGCGCTCGAGACCGGGCGTTACCTGGTGCGGGCCACCAACACCGGGATCTCGGCGATCATCGACAATCGCGGGGCGGTGCTCGGCACGGTGCCGGCGTTCGTACGCGGTCCGTTTTCGGCGCAGGTCGAGCCGCGC
>JBGSTR010000596.1:0-6664 GCA_041736365.1 Chromatiaceae bacterium
GCGGCGGCGGTGGCGGCGGTGGCGGCGGTTACCGCTGGTAAACCGTCTGCTCTAGCACGGCCCCTGGCGTCGATTGGCGCCGGGGGCCGCATGTCTCTGCTTGATTGAGATCCGACGCGGAAGCGTGAGGCTCTAATCTTACCGTTTTCTCCCCGCCGTCCGGCGATCCTCCGTCTGCGGCCTTCTCGGCTCGTGTGCCTCATTCGGCTTGAGCCCCGCTTGCTCGACGAGGCAGGTTTCGCGCCGGATGTTACACTCTCCAATCCTATTTGCGACGAGTGAATCTT
Organism: Chromatiaceae bacterium; assembly: GCA_041736365.1. Lineage (GTDB taxonomy): Bacteria > Pseudomonadota > Gammaproteobacteria > Chromatiales > Chromatiaceae > JBGSTR01. Next base: position 288 of record JBGSTR010000596.1, read on the forward strand.
CCATCGCTAGGCGCCGCAGCTTTGCAGCCCGAATCGTCCCCCCGGCGAATCCGAATCACCCCCAATTGACCGTGACTGAAAGCACACTGATCGTCGAGCTGCGCAGCGCGACCGCGAGTCTTCACGCGGCGGTGGAGCGTCTGCCGGTGATGATTGCCATTACGGCGGCCGCCGTGACCTACGACGACTACCTCAACTACCTCGCGCGGATGACCGAGGTCTACGGCTCACTCGAGCCGCCGCTGCTCTCGATTCTGGACACGGCGCTCCTCTCTTACCCCGATCTACGTCCGGATGTGCGGCCAAAGCTGCCGTCACTCCTCGCCGACCTCGCTGCGCACGGCGCGGAGCCGCCGCGGCCCGTTGAGCCGCTGGAGCCGGAGGACCTAAGCACCGCAATCGGTGGCATCTATGTGTTGGAGGGTGCCACCCTGGGCGCACGTGTAATCGCCAAGCACCTGTGTCGGCAGCTCGGGGGGGAGGCGGCGGAGCGAATTGCGGCCGATGCGTTTCTTGGACTGCGCCAAGAGGCCGGCCGACCATCCGTTTCCAGCTCTTGGAAGGCGTTTGCGGCACAGCTCGAGCGACTCGCCACGCGGGGTTTCGTTGATCGCCAACAAGCGACTCGCGGAGCCCGCACGACGTTTGAGCGAGTACACCGGGTTCTCGGCGGTCGAACGGACCCGCAACCAACCTAGCGAGACGCGGATCGAATACCTTCCCGCATTTGACCGGGCCGCGGTCCGCCAGGCGGGCCTTGGCGATACAAGGCTAATCGATGATGTCGCGCGGCGTGTCGGTGATTCCGGTATTTCCTGCCGGAAACGCTTGAAGAGATCCCCGCTGGGCGTTCGACCGATGGATCGCCGACCGACGCCCCAGGCCTAGGCAAAGCGCAGGGCCGTGGCCATTGCCGAGAGCTTGTGACCGGTCTCGCGCCATTCCGCCAAGGGATCGGAGCCGGCGACGATACCTGCCCCCGCGTATAACCGTGCTTCGTTGCCCTCCACCTCGGCGCAGCGCAGCAGCACCCAAAGCTCCCCGCTCAAGTCCGGCTCCAGCACCCCGGCGGCGCCGGTATACCAGCCACGTCCGACCGGCTCCGACAGGCGCAACCAGTCGCGCGCCGCACGCCTTGGCTCGCCGTTGGTCGCCGGTGTCGGATGCAGGCGCTCGGCCAAGTCCAGAAGATCGGTTTCCGCGCTCGTTCGGGCGCTGATCGGACTCCAAAGGTGCTGCGCGTTGTGGAGCTGCATCACCTCCGGGGTCCGTGGGACCCGCAGGTCGGTGCGGCAGTCCGCGAGAGCCGTTCGCACCGCTTCCACCACCAGCGCATGCTCGCGCCGGTCCTTCTCCGAATCCAGCAGCTGTGCGGTGAGTATGGTGTCGTGCGCGGCGCTGGCGGAGCGTGCCGTCGTTCCGGCAATGGCGTCGACCTCCACCCGGGTGTTTCGGACCCGCAGCAGGCGTTCCGGCGTTGCCGCCACGAAACTCGTATTGCCGCGCGCGATTCGCACCACCTGACAGGCCGGAAACAGCCAGGCCAGAGTCGCCTGTAGGCGGGGCAGATCGAACTCCCGGCGTCCGCGCAAGCCGATGCGCCGGCTCAGCACTGCCTTCTCCAGGTGTCCGACGCGTATCTGCTCAAGGGTACTCTCGACCAGCGCGCGCCAGTCCCCCAGCCCCGGGGAGCCGCCGTAGGGCTCTAAATGAGCGGGCGTCAGCGGTTCCGGCAGAGTAACCGAAAGGGCGGGAACTACGCGCTCGATCCACTCTTGCCAACGCGCCTTCAACGCTCTGCGCTGCGCGGGCAGTCGCGTCGTTAGGACCAGTGCGGCTTGGCCGTCGCGGCTCACCAGCGCCAGCTCGGGCATCCACAGGAGCGCGTTGGGCAGCTCGGCATCCGGTCGCGGGCCGCCGACGGCGATGGGCGGCGCAATCGGGTCCGCGGCGAATCCCAAGAGGCAAAAGCCGCTAAAACCAGTCTGATCCGGGTCCCAGATCCGCCAGTTGGCGGCCAGGTGTCTGGCATGGGCCCTCAGGTTCGCGAGTCGCGATGGTCCGCTCGCTTGCCACTCCGCGGCGATGCCATAGCCGGCGCGAAGCTCACCACGGCGACTATGTAGTAGCCCGAAACAGGGCTCGGATAGCTCGGGTGGCAGGCTGGGTGCGACCGGAAGCTCGAGGACCAACGACAGGAAGCCGTCGCTGGAATCCAAGGCTACGGAATCGAGCGACTCGCCGAGCCTCGCCTGTAGCTGATCCAGGAGATTGAGTGGCGCTAGCATGGTGTCAGGTCACCTTCGAGCTTACGCATCCGGGTCACGCCGTCGAAAACGGTAAAGGCTGCTCACGCGTCGCCCTCTCGGTCACTCGAGTCGCGACGGGGCGGTTTGCGTCCCTGTTTGTCGCGTCGGAGTGAATGCAACTGGTACAGGCCGAAGCCGAACACGATGACTACGATCAATAGGAGCTCGATCAGCCCACGCAAATTGGAGCTCATGGCGGGCGGCAGGGCTCAGTCCAGCGAGAGAGCGGTTCCCCGCAGGCATGGGGAGATCTCTCCGCTTCCCGCGAAACCTTGCCCTCGACGCTGCCTGTCTTCGCGCTCGAGCCGTTCGAAGAGATCCAGCACCCAAACCGCGCGGGCCTCGATTCCGGAGGTCGTTGGGCGGGTTCGCGGCGCCGGGGCCGGATGCGCGCGCACCGCCTCCACCAGGAAGTCGATCTCGGGCAGCGGGGGGATGGAAGACTGCCGCGGAAGTCGCCGCAGCGTCGCGGAGAGGATCGGCAGCAGCAGTCCAAGCTTACGTGTCGGTGACACCACGGCACGCTGACTGACGCAGTCCAGGCCGCGACGCCGAACCTCGTGTCCAATCTCCGCATAGAGCCGCCGTGCCGCGCCGATGCCGGGCCGGCAACCGGACGGCAGGCCGGCGATGCCCATGTCGGCACGGGCGTAGAGGCGGTCGGCCGCAACCAGCAGACGTTCGATCATTTGGCCCAGGCGGGGGCTCCAAACCGGTGACGCGATCCAGCGATCGGGATCGATACCGGCATCGATCATCCATTCCCGGGGCAAATAGAGTCTGCCTCTCGACGCATCTTCACCGACGTCGCGGGCGATATTGGATAGCTGCATCGCCACGCCAAGCTCGCAGGCGCGGGCGATCAGCAGTGGATCTCTCACGTCCATCAGCAGGGCCATCATTGCGCCCACGGTCCCTGCCACTCGCGCCGAATACGCGTAGACCGAGGGCAGATCCGGATAGCTCCGGCCCTCGGCGTCCCAGGCGAATCCTTCGAGCAGGGCATCCAGGAGCACCCGGGGGATCGCGAACTGACGCACCAAGTCCGCGAGCGCGCGGTCGGCGGGTATGGCCAGCGGGCGGCCGCTGTAGACGCCATCGAGCCGCCGACGCAGCGAGCCGAGCGCCTTTTGCGGATGCGCGGCCAAGTCGATCTCGTCATCGGCCAAACGGCAGAAGGCGTAGAGCACGGTGGCGGGGTCTCGCACCCGCCGCGGCAGTAAGAAGGACGCCGCGTAGAAGGAGCGCGATCCATCGCGCAAAAGGGTACGGCCGGTCGCCAGGTCGTCGACTGACGCGAAATTGAGCTCAAGCGAAGGTGTTTGCATCGGGGACCACCGAATCGAGCACGCGGGCGGAGGACAGGACGCCGGGTAGTCCGGCGCCGGGATGGGTACCGGCGCCGACCAAGTAAAGATGTTGAATTTCTTCGCTGGCGTTGTGCGGCCGGAACCATGCACTCTGCCATAGGACAGGCTCAAGACTGAACCCGGCTCCTTTGTAGGAAAGCAGCCGGTTCTTGAAGTCGAGCGGAGTCGTCGTGAAGGAAGTGACCAGGCTCGATGTCAGCCCGGGCAGCAGCGCGGCCTCGAGGTATTCGGCGATCCGCGCGCGATAGGGCTCGGCCTCGGTCTCCCAATCCGTCGCGCCGTCGAGATGGGGGACAGGCGCGAGGGCGTAAAAGGTGTCGCAGCCCGCCGGCGCGAGCGAGGGATCGGTGGCGGTCGGGCGGTGAAGGTAAAGACTGAAGTCTCGTGCCAGGACCTTGCGCGTAAAGATGTCCGCCAGCAGCTCGCGGTAGCGTGGCCCCATCAGAATGGTGTGATGCGGCACCTCGGGATAGGTCCGGTTGGTGCCGAAGTACCAAACGAAAAGGCCGTTCGAGTAGCGGGATCGATCGATGCGCCGATCCGTCCAGCGTTTGCGCTTGATCCCGGGCAGGAGGTTCCGATATGTATAGGCCGCATCCGCGTTCGACACCACCACGTCGGCGAGGATCTCCTCGCCATTGCCCAGACGCACGCCGCGCGTCCGGCCGTCCCGCACCAGGATTTCGGAGACTTCCGAGCGGTAGCGAATGTGGTTGCCTTGGCCCTCGATCAGGCTGGCCAGACCTTTGACGATACTCCCCGTTCCGCCCATCGCCGAGTGCACCCCCCAACGTCGCTCAAGGAACGAGATCAGGGTGTAGATTGAGGTGACCGAGAACGGATTCCCCCCGATCAAGAGGGGATGGAAGGACAACACGGTGCGCAGTCGCGGATCGCGGATGTACGACGACACCATGGAATAGACCGTGCGGTGGCTCTGCAGCCGGATCATGGCCGGGACGATCTTCGCCATGTCGAGGACCGAGCCGAAGGGGACATGGCCGAGCTGCTCGAAACCGACCCGGAATACGGCTTCGCTCTTCTGCATGAAGCGCTCGTAGCCCTGAACGTCGCCCGGCGAAAAGCGCCGGATCTCGGCTTTTATCAGCTCCGGATCGCCGCTGTAGTCGAAGTGCTCGCCGTCATCGAAGCGGATGCGGTAGAAGGGCTCCATCAGCTTCAGATCCACCTCGTCGGCGAACCGGCGCCCGCACAGGGCCCACAGCTCCTCCAGCAGAAACGGGGCGGTCACGATGGTGGGGCCGGCGTCGAAGGTAAATCCATCGCGCTCGAAGACGTAAGCGCGGCCCCCGGGCGCGTCGAGCCGCTCGAGCACGGTCACCCGATAGCCTCGGGCACCCAAACGCACGGCTGCGGCAAGGCCGCCGAATCCGCTGCCGATGACCACCGCGTGTGGCTTGCCGGCGCGGCTGATACCGCGTTTCACGGAGGGCGGCACGCTGGGTGGGTGCACTGTCAACTTATCTAGACTCTCTAGAGCGTAATGCGTGGTTGACAGTATAGCACCATCGCGACCCGAAACGCCTAGTCTCCGCGATCTCGTCGCGCCGGATGGCGCGCCCGGAGGTCGGGAATGCGGGCGGCGGGTGCTTGCAGTGGATTCGGAAGGACCTCGCTGGCGATCTTCTTAAGCAGCGGAAGCGGCGAGGCCGTGGACCGCGGCGACGCGCAAGATCAGGTCGATCACGGATTGCGGATCCTCCTCGTGGGCCAGATGGCCGAGACCGGGAAGGGTGAGGATCTCCGCCTGCGGGAGCAACGCCTGGACGCGGCGACCTTCCGCGGGCCGCACCATGCCGTCGCGCTCCGCCACGATCAGCGTCAACGGCGTCTGCAGGCGCGGCAGATCCCGTTCCAGAGAGGTCAGGTCCCAATTGGCCATCATTCCCAAGCTGGCGGCGACATGGCCGGGGGTCGAGATCAGTCGCCGGTAGAGGTCCATGCCCCGCTGGTCGAGGCTCGAGCCGGTGCTGTCCACCAGGCGTTGCACCGCTTGCGGCGAGCTCGAGCCCCACGCGAACAGACGCGGCACCAGCGGGTTTGCGGCGAGCAGCCTGGCGGCGGGGGAAAACCATTGGCCGGCGAGTCCCCGCAATGGCAACAACGCGCCGTTTAGGCTGATCAAGGCACGCGGGTGGATACGCTCGTCGAGACACATGCGGGCGAGTATGGCGGCACCGGCGGAGTGCCCCAGGGTGAGCTCCGGCAGGGCGCCGAGCTTTTCGAGCAGATAGGCGAGTCCGGCGCTCATGCGCGGGAGCGAGAGCGCGGACGCGCTGGGAGAGCTGGAGAAACCATGCCCCGGCAGGTCCGGCGCCACCACCGTGAAGTGTCGCGCCAGCAAGCTTGCAAGATCGCGCCAGGAATGGGTGGCCGCCCCGGTGCCGTGGACAAGCAGCAGCACCGGGCCTTCACCCATTTGCTGCACGTGCCAGCGCACGCCACCGGCGGAGACGAAATGGCTGCATTCCCGATTGGGCCAGTCACGGCCGTCAATCTCCCAACTTGGTGCGCGGGCGGTCATTCGGATCACATACCTGCGCTGGCCTTCACGACGGCGCTCAATCGGCTCGCATCCGCGTGCGGCAGAGGCAGGTAAGTCGCGCCCATTGCCAGCGCCAGCTCCCGGGCCTGGGGCTGCGGGTGCGTGGAGATATCGACCAGCAGGGCCGCGACC
>JBGSTR010000645.1:0-19111 GCA_041736365.1 Chromatiaceae bacterium
GGTCTCGTCGCGGTAGCGGCCCTCGCGCAGCGATGACTCGAAGTAGGCAACGGCCTTTTCGGCCCGATCGTAGGAGCGCACGCGCAGGCTGGACCGTGCGAGCTGGAAGCGCAGGCTGTCCGGGCGCTGGCGAGCCCCGAAGTCGTCGGCGCGCCCGAGCGAATCCGCGATGCGATTGGTGTTCACCGGATGGGTACGCAGGAACTCGGGTGCGTTGTTCTCGTAGACCCGACTGGACTTGGACAAGCGCTCGAAGAACCCCGCCATGGCGTAGGGATCGTATCCGGCGTTGTACAGGGTAGTGATGCCGATGCGATCGGCCTCCTTCTCGTTGTCGCGGGTGAAGTTGATCTGACGTTGGATCGACGCTGCCTGGATCCCGGCGAGCGCGGCCATACCCGCATCCGGCGAGATCTGCGCGCCGAGCATCGCGGCGGCGACCATCAGGGCCATGGTGGGTATGCTGAGCTTCTTTTGATCTTCGAATCCCCGCATCAGGTGCCGTTGCGTGACGTGCGCGATTTCGTGCGCGACGACCGCCGCGAGCTCGCTCTCGCTCTGCGCCGCCAGGACCAGACCGGAATAGACGCCGATATAACCGCCCGGACCGGCGAATGCGTTGATCATCGACTCGTCGATCAAAAAGAAGGTGTAGCGACCACCGGCGGTGCGATCGGCCGCGACCAACGAGTTGCCCAAGGTCTCGATGTAATCGGTCAGGAGCGGATCGTCCAGGACCGGCAGCGCCTCGCGCACCTGGCGCATAAACAACCTACCGAGCCGCGCCTCGGCGCCTGAGGTCATCACGGTGTCGGCGGAGCTACCCATTTCCGGGAGGCTGACCTGATCGGCCGACACCGTGGTCCCAAGCACCGCGAACATCGCCGTGCTTGCAAGCAGGAGCCGTCGCAGCCAAATCGATGCCATTGAGGAAATCCTGAATTGTTCAAGGGAGGCGGCCACTGCCGGCACCGAGGGTTGCTCAAGGATGGCTCAGTTTAGCTGTATCCGCTGCCCCCACGGCACCTTTGAGCGGCCCTTGACGAGCCATATGACCGGATAGTGAGGCTCGCGTTCCGGGAACGCGCCATCGGCGTCCGTGAAGTAGACCAACAGGTCCGGCTGCACGCCCGCGGACTCGACCCACTGAAATACCGGCACGAAGCTGGTACCGCCTCCGCCTTTGATCGCTTCCGGACGCTGGAATTGCTCCCACGGCTCGAAGCGAAACGGCGACCCTTCGCACAAGACTGCATCGCATGGCAGCAGGGTGACGCGGGCGCGAATCTGGCCCTTCAGGGCATCGATCTCGTTGACGAATTCGTCGATCTCGCTGTCCTTGATCGACCCCGAGGTGTCGATCGCGATCACCAAATCCATCTGCTGGCTGCGCAGGCTCGGCAGGATGAAATCCCCCTCGCGGCGCGACGGACGCGAATAGCTGTAGTCGTCTCGGGCCAGCGCGGACATGTAGCGCGCCAGCAGCATCCGCCACGGCAGCTGGGGCTGCAGCAGGTGATCGATCATGCGTTTGAGCTCGCCGCCGAGCTTGCCGGACTGCATCGCCTGCTGGGCGGCTCCGGCCATCCGCTGCTGCCACTGTACGGACAGCGTCTCCTGCTCGCTGGGGTTGAGCGGTTGCGGCTCCGCCGCGCCGTCCGCCTGCTCCGGCTCGCTCGAGCGGTCGCCGCCCTGATCGCCGTCTTGAGGCTGCTCCGGCGGTGTCCGCCCCTCGCTCAGATCCCGCTCGCTCATCCGCGAGCCGCTGCCTTGGGCCTGGTTGTCGCGATCGTAGGCGTGCTTATCCAGCGTCTCGGACTCGTCGTCGTCCTCGATCAGCGGATAGATCTCCTCAGCCGTCATGCCCTTGTACATCGGCATGACCAAGGCGTTCGGCGGCGGCTTGAGCCCGTCGTCGATGAGCAGCGGATTGATCGCGTAGTCGCAGGCCAGATCCCACTTGTGCCGTACCCGGTGTTGGCGGCGGGCGAAGTGCGAGAGTGCGCAGTGCAGGGCCTCGTGGGCGAGCATGAATTGGGTCTGGTCCATGCTCAGGGCGTCGATATAGTCGGGGTTGTAGTAGAAGGCGCGGGCGTCGGTCGCCGTGGTGGGACACCAATCGGCCGAGGCGGCATTCATCGGCAGGCGCAACACCAGCGCGCCGAGGAAGGGTTTGTCCAGGATCAGACGCGTGCGCGCCGCGGCGAGCTTGGTCTCGATCGTCTTCGGGTCGGCGGACATGATCGCCTCACTCGTAAAGCATTACGTCGGAGACGGCCTGCGCCCAATCGGCAAACGCCGGTACCTCGAACAGCCGGTTGCCGATGGCGCGATGCAGATCGGACACCAGCATGACGCCCATCTCGCGCTGGGGAAAACGCCCCGCGTAGCGCAAGATGTTGCCGGTAACCTGGACCGCGTTGTCCCCGTCCTTCGCCCGAATCGCCTTCCCGACCAGTGCCGCCGCCACCGCGTATTGCAAGTCGATCTCCCGGGGAACGGAAACCTCTTCGCCGGCGACGATGGCGTCCAAGTCCGGCATCTCGTCCAGGCTGTTGACGAAGGCCGTCAGCTCGATGCCTGCCGCCGGTCCGACGCACGCCTGCAGCGTGCCCTGCAGCAGCTCCGGCTGGTCTTCGAACTTGCGCAAACCGCGATGCGCGAACTCCCACGATCGCGGCGACGGGAAGGCCACCGGATTGTGCGCCGGGTCGAAGTCGAACAGCAGCTCGGGCCGAAAACGCAAAAAGGCGATCAGGCGCTCGTCGATGCCGTTGGAATAAGCCCAGGCCACCCAGTCGTCGAGGTTGGTGTCGACCTCGAAATGCGAAAACCGGTTGGCGAGCGGCGCCGGCATGCTGTAGGTCACGCCGCGATCCCCTTGACGATTGCCCGCGGCGAAAATCGCCCAGTGCGGCGGCACCTGGTATTCGCCCAGTCGGCGGTCGAGAATCAGCTGGTAAGCGGCCGCCGACACCGCGGGTGGCGCGGAGGTGATCTCGTCGAGAAACAGAATGCCGGCCGGCCCGTGGCGGTCCGCGTCCGGCAGGATTGCCGGAACCGCCCACTCCACACGATCGTCCACCCGGAACGGAATACCGCGCAGATCGCTGGGCTCCATCTGCGAGAGTCGGATGTCGATCACCGGCGCCTGATGCCGTTGCGCAATGAGTGCCACCATCTGGGACTTGCCCACGCCGGGTGGTCCCCAGAGCATGACAGGGGTGTGATGACCTTCCGCCGTGCTGGCGAACTCGCGGTCCAAGACGCGGAGCAATTGTGATGGACGCATGGGGTGTTCTGATACCTCTTCGACGAATGTCTACCGTCGCCGACGGACGGCTCCAAGCCGATTGCGCCTCGACTGAACGGAGCAGCAGCCTTTACTAGGCAACGACTATGGGTTTTCCGGAGCCGGTTCACAACCAACCGCGAGCGGCGTCCGCCGCCTGAACAGCCCCAAGCGGCTCGCTCGTCTTGTCACCCATAAGAAAAACGCTGTATTCTTATGTCCCTTCGCGTTCCCGCCACCGGGCGCGGCGTGCGGAGCGCTCGAGCAAAGAGCGAGGGAACCGGCCGGACCGCCCACGGATCACGCCTGCGAACGCCCTCCCCCCGGGGTTGCTGTGAGCCAAAGAGAATCCGAAGACAAAGTCCTAACTTAAATCAAGAGAGCTCGGAGATCGGAAATGAATCAGTTCTACTACGACGCCGTGACCAAGATGGAGCAAATGGGTGTCGACGACGAGTACATCCAGGGCTGGCAGTGCGGTTTCCTGCAGAACCCGAAGCGCGAGGACCAGCGTCTCACCGAGGCCTACGAGGCTGGCTACGCGGACGGCGAGGAGAAGAGCACGGACAACTTCGGCGAATGGGTAAAGTCCTGACGCGGGTTTGCCACGTCTGGCCGCACCTTATCGACGAGGGCGGGGTTCCCCCGCCCTCTTCATATTGGCTCCCGCTCGGCAGCTTGCCGAGGGGGTCGGCTTGACAGTCCCATAGGCCCCGCCTAGCATCCGCGACCTTCAACTCTCGTTCGAGCCTGCACACGAATGGATCTCTCCGCGATTCGGCAGCCGGTCGCCGAGGACAGGAAGGCAGTGGACACGCTGATCTTGCGGCGCCTCCAGTCCGATGTGGCATTGATCAATCAGATCGGTCGTTACATCGTCGGCAGCGGCGGCAAACGGCTGCGTCCGCTGGCGGTGCTGCTATCCGCTCGCGCCTGCGGCTATCCCGGCACGCGCCACGTCGATCTGGCGGCGATCGTCGAGTTCATTCACACCGCAACTCTGCTGCACGACGACGTAGTGGATGGCTCGCGCCTGCGCCGCAACCGCGAGACCGCGAACGTCGTATTCGGCAACGAAGCAAGCGTCCTCGTCGGCGATTTCCTTTACTCCCGGGCCTTCGAGATGATGGTCGATGTGGGCAGCATGCGGGTGATGGAAATTCTCGCCCGCGCCACCAATCGGATCGCCGAGGGCGAAGTGCTCCAACTCCTCAACACCGGAGATCCCGACACGGATGAGACGCGGTATATGGAGGTCATCGAGCGCAAGACGGCAACGCTGTTCGAGGCCGGCACCCGTCTCGGCGCGGTCATCAACGGATCCGATCCGGCCGTCGAGGAGGCCGCCGCGCAGTACGGGTTGAACCTCGGCATCGCATTCCAACTGATCGATGACGCATTGGACTATGGCACGGATGCCGCGGAGCTTGGCAAAAACGTTGGCGACGACCTCGACGAGGGCAAGCCCACGTTGCCCATCATCCGGGCCATACAAGCCGGCAGCCCCGAACAACGCGAGCTGTTGCGCGGCGCGATCGAGAACGGCGGGCGCGGTAAGATCGAGGCGGTAACGGCCGCAATTGCGTCGACTGGGGCCATCACGTACACTATGGCGCTCGCACGATCCTACGCGCAGCGGGCAAAGGACGCACTCGGCGTCCTGCCACCCTCGGCAGCCGCCGATGCCCTGGCCGCCATGGCCGACTTCGCCGTGATCCGTTCGCACTGATTTCCCGGACACCTCGGGGTGTAGCTCAGCTTGGTAGAGCGCTGTCTTCGGGAGGCAGAAGTCGCTGGTTCGAATCCAGTCACCCCGACCATCTTAAAGTATGAATCAGCCGGCGTACGCCGGCTTTTTCATGCATGCTCCTCGCACTCATCTGGTCAGCGCGACGCCTAAGAGGTCGGCAGCTGCCCTTTGTGCTCGACTCCAAACGCCGGGTGACGCCCCTCTACGCGCTTCGGCGCAACTCCGGGGAGTACCTCATGCGCACATAGATACTGGCAAACATCAGCAGCACGTTGATCGTGCCGACCACGACAAAGGGTGCGCGCGGATCGATCCGGTCGAACAGATAGCCGCCGACCGGCGTAATCAACAGGATCCCCACCGCACCCGCCACATTGAAGGCACCGAGCACCGAGCCGCGCTGCTCCACCGGCGCCTCTTGCCCGATTAACGACTGGCCGCCGAGATAGACACTGATCTGGCCAATCCCGAGCAGGACATAAAAGATCCAGCCGTACGAGGCTAGCGGATCATCCAGGACCAACAGGCTCAGATTGCCGAGGGCGGCCAGTGCCATACAAATGGCCAGGCCCGTCACGCGATCGATTCGATCGAGGATGGGCCCGAGAATCGGCGCCCAGACAAGTGCCGAGACCTGCGCCATCACGAAGATCAAGGTCCCGCTCATGACCGCCGAGGCCGACTCCATTCCAGCCGACTTGGCGGCCAGGGTCCCCCAGAGCACGAGAAAGACCGCATTGACCGATTGATCCCCGCGCGCGATGAATGCGGAGGAATAGGCCAGAAGGATGCGTGGATTTTTGCCGTGCGCGAATCCCCCGATCAAAAGCTCGCGAATACTCGGACGGTCCTGGGGACGTACGGGAAGACCCGGCTTCAGGCCCCACAGGATCAATCCGGCAACCGCGACGGCGAGACCCGCAACAATGAAATGGGTGAACCGGCCGGCGGTGACCGCATCGAAACCCGCCGCGCTGAACGCCTTCGGAAGGCCACCGAGCCCCTGACTGATGAAGACCACCCCCAGGCCGCTCATCACCCCCACGATCGCGACGAGCTTGCCTCGCGAGCGTTCGGCCGGATAGTCGGCGAGGACGGTCGAGAGGCCGCCTGCGACCGCGACCACGCCGATTGCGTAGAGGATGCGATAGAGGTAGAGCGACTCGACCGATTCGGCGAGCGGATAGAGCACATAGGTCAGCGCCAGGACGAGGAATCCCGCCGCGTAGACGCCCCGCCGACCGATGCGGTCCATCAGGACACCGACGGGCAGGAAGAGCAACAGGGTCACGATCTCCGTGAGGAAAACCAGCTTTCCGCTGATTGCGCCTTGCGTAGACTCCGGCACGCCAAGATGCGCATTCAGGATATAGGTTTGACCGATCGAGATGAAGATCATCAGGCCGATCGAGAAAAATGCGGCCACCAGGAAGGTCCTGCCGTGGCGCGGCAGGACGCCTGGCGCCAAATGGATCGGCCCGATGTGATAGGTTCGATCTAGGTCAGGCATGATGCGATTCTCGGGGCGCGGATACCGGATCGGTTACCCCAGCAGCTTGAACGGGAGCGAGAGCCGGCGTCGGTGGAGGATTCAGTGCACGATTATGCCTGACTGAGCGCCTCCAGATCGCGATCGCGCATTCCGAGAAGGTAAAGAATCCCATCCAGACCGACATTCGCGATGGCATGACGGGCCTGCCTGGTCACGATCGGCTTAGCATGAAAAGCAATGCCAAGCCCGGCGATGGCGAGCATCGGCAAATCATTAGCGCCGTCGCCCACCGCGATGACCTGCTCCAGCCGGATGCCTTCGCGTGCGGCGATCTCGCGGAGAAGCTCGGCCTTGCGCTTGCCGTCGATGATGTCGCCCGTGACGAGTCCCGTCAGCTTCCCGTCGTTGAATTCCAGTGCGTTGGCATAGACATCGTCGATTCCGAAGCGGCGTTTCAGATGCTCGGCAAAAAAGGTGAAGCCGCCGGAGAGGATGGCGATGCGATAGCCCAGTTGCTTCAGACTGGCAATCAGTCGATCGGCCCCTTCGGTAATCGGCAGACGTTCCGCGATTTCACCGAGGACAGACTCATCGAGCCCCTCAAGCAGTGCGATGCGACGCCGAAAGCTCTCTTTGAAGTCGAGTTCGCCGCGCATCGCCGCTTCGGTGATCGCGGCCACTTCGGCACCGACGCCAGCGGCCACGGCCAGTTCGTCGATCACCTCGGTCTGGATCAGGGTCGAGTCCATGTCGAAACAGACCAGACGGCGATTGCGGCGGAAGATATCGTCCTCCTGCACCGCGACGTCCACATCCATCGTCTGCCCCAGCGCCAGCAAGGCGGCATGCAGCTCGGAAATCTCCGCAACCGCGCCGCGCACCGACAGCTCCACGCATGCCAGTGGATGGCGATCGGGAGCACGCCGCGAGATCCGCCCAGTCAGCCGCGAGATCCTGTCGACGTTCAGCCCATAGTCCGCCACCACAGCTGCCACCTTGGCGATATGTCCAGAGTCGATCTCACGCCCGAGCAGGGTAAGGATGTGACGGGGCTGTCCCTGCTCGGTGACCCAATCCTCGTAGGCATCAGCTTCGATCGGCGTCAACCGCAAATCAAGCCCCATGCCGTGCGCCGTGAAGAGAAGATCGCGAAACACCGGACAGGAGGCATTGTCGGCGGGCAGCTCGACGAGCAGGCCAAGCGCTAGGGCGTTGTGGATCGTCGATTGGCCGATGTCGAGGATCGGCACCCGATAGCGCGCCAGGATTCCGGTCAGTGCCGCCGTGATCCCAGGGCGATCCTCACCCGAGACGTTGATGAGAACGATCTCGCTCATGCCTGTTCCATGTTGCGCACTGGGATCACGACCGACGCGTCAACGCGGTCCGGGGACCTCAAGGATGGTTTGGGCCAAATCGATACAGCCCGTCTTAAAGCCTGTCTCACAATAGGCCAGATAGTAATCCCACATCCGTCTGAAGCGCACGTCGTAGCCGAGCCGATCGACCTCGCGCTCGGCCGAATGAAAGGCCATGCGCCAACGCCGCAGCGTCTCCGCATAATCCAGACCGAACCAGGCTGTCTCGCGAACCAGAAGATCCGCATCCTGTGCCTCGCGCGCCATCCTCTCAGGCGTCGGCAGCATCCCGCCCGGAAAGACATAGAGCTGCACGAAATCGGGCTGATTTCGGTAGACAGGGAAATCATCTTCGTTGATCGTGATGACTTGTAAAGCGATCCGCCCACCCGGCCGAACCAGTCGTCGCAAGGTCTGATAGTAGGTCGGCCAGAATGCCTCGCCCACTGCCTCCATCATCTCGATCGAGACCGCGTAATCAAACTGTCCCTCGATATGGCGATAGTCCTGAAGCCGCAGATCCACTTGATCGGCAAGACCGGCACTCTCCAGGCGTGCGCGTGCATAGGCGAGCTGCTCGCGCGACAGGGTCACGCCAGTGACACGCAGACCACGACGCGCCGCCAGCTCAGCGAAGCCGCCCCAGCCACAGCCGATCTCCAGAATGTGATCGCCGGGCCTGGCATCCAGCGCATCCAGCAGCCGTTCATACTTGCGTACCTGCGCGGACTCCAGACTTTCATGCGCCGGGCCGCCGAAGAGCGCAGACGAATAGGTCATGGTCGGATCGAGCCAGAGACCGTAAAAATCGTTCCCCAGGTCGTAGTGATGGGCGATGTTACGACGACTGTTGATAGGATGATTGTCGCGTAACCGATGGGTGAGCCGATCCCAGAGCCGGGACCACCGCATCCCCCGGGGCCCCGCGCCGAGATGCTCCATGTTGTCGTAGAGCACTTCGAGTAGCGCGGCAAGATCCGGACTCGCCCAGTGGCCCTCCACGTACGACTCGCCAAATCCCACCTCACCGCGCGTCAGCAGCCGCCCGGCCATCTTCAGGGGTGCCTGAACGGCCATTACCCCACTGGCACCAGCGAAGCGGCCGCGATGAAGGGTGGCGCTGCCGTCGGGAAAACGCACCAGAAGCTGGCCGAACGCCATTTGCCGACAGAAGCCGCCGATCAGGCGGTTCGACCAGCCCAATCGGCGGCGTGCGGGTTCTTCGATCACTTCCTCTGCAGACATCAGGAAATCTCCTCTTTGGGCGGGCTCGGCTTGGGGTGATACCTGCCGCCCTTGAGCCAGATCTTCAATGCCTCCCAATGGATCATGAGCACGACTTTCAACGTCAACAGCGGGTAGGCAACCGCCGCATACAGCAACTTACCGTCGGTGACCCGCTGCGCCATACCCTGCTGAACGGCAACCAGCATCAGCGACTCGTTCTGGTACTCGCGAATCACGATGCCATGACGCTCGCCCTGGCGTGAGAACCGAAAATGATAGTCGGCGTTCATGTCCACGAAGGGAGAAACGTGGAACTCCTTGCGATGCCGATGACGGATCGGCCAGCTCATCGGGGCGCCATCGCAGTGAAGCAGATAGCTATGCGCCTCGCCGAAGGTATTGTTTACCTCGCACAGGACAGCGACCGGCTCACCCGACAGACCAAAACAGGTCCAGACACTCAATGGATTGAAGACGAACCCGAGCACCCGCGGGAAACACTGCAGCTCGACCCGCTCGATCGCCATGTCCTGCCCGAGGTCGCGCACGCGTTCGAGCAGCCAGGGCTTGAGCGCGCCCCCATCGCGCGGACCATGATCGCGATCGTGAAAGGAGAAGAGATTAAACCGGTTGTATGAGAACCAGCGACACTCACGGGCGACCTCACCGACACGCTCCACGTCCAGCAACAGACTGAAGACGCGATAGTCGAAGCGATACTTGACCGGGAACAGCCGCCGATGCATTACATCGCCAAAGATGAGCTGGCCGGCGAGTGCGCTCATGACGACTCCGTCGCCAGGGTCCCGCGGCCACCCGCTGCCGCCGACGCTGTGTTTACGGCCGATGCAACCGCGCTGCCCTCCCACGGCGGACGCACGCCGAGCCCCCGCGCGACATCCACCGCAGCGCGAAAGCCGTCTTCATGGAACCCATAGCCCAGGTAGGCCCCGCTGAACCACAGCCGATCCGTCCCCTGAATCTCTCCGATCCGTTTCTGTGCGGCGGTCGCACGCGCATCGAACATGGGGTGCTCGTACGTCAGCTCGGCCAGGATCGATGCCTCGTGCGGCGGGATCCGGGGATTGAGGCTGACGAAGACATCGCGGTCTTTGGGCAAATCCTGCAGCCTGTTCATCCAGTAGGTCACGGTGACAGAACTCTCCGCACCCGCGCCCTGCTGTTGCAGATAGTTCCACGAGGACCACACGCGCCGACGCTTCGGCATCAGCGCCGGATCGGTATGCAGAAAGACCTGGTTGGTCTGGTAACGAAAGCTGCCGAGGATGTCGCGCTCGAGCTGGGTCGGGGAGTCGATCAACGCCAGGGCCTCGTCCGCATGGCAGCCCATCACGACGGCATCGAAGCGCAAACACTCGCCCGCCGCCGTCTCGACCTCCACACCCTGTGCCCTGCGTCGAACCTGCCTGATCGGCGTGTCGGCCAAACAGCGCCCGCGAAAACGGGCCAACATGGCCTGCACATAGGCGCGGCTCCCGCCGCGCACGGTCTCCCACTCGGGCCGATCAACCAGATCCAGTAGTCCATGATTGGCGAAGAACCGCGCGAAGCTCAGGAAGGGAAAGGCGCGCATATCCTCGGTTGGACAGGACCAGATGGCCGCGGCCATCGGCAGCAGGTAATGTCTGGCGAAACGCTCGGAATAACGCCCCTGCTCGAGAAATTCGCCAACCGTCAGACTGGCTCCCGGATCGGATTGGATGAACGCCTTCGCAGCGGCGTTAAATTGCAGAATCTCCTTGACCATCCGCAGGAAACGCCAATCGAGCAGATTCGATCTTGCACCGAACAGCGTATTGAGATTATCCCCGCCATACTCCACGCGCCCGTCTTCCAGGCTGGCAGCAAACGACATGCTGGTCGGATAGGTCGGCACACCGAGATAACCGAACAGGGCCGACAACAGCGGATAGTTTCTGCGATTAAAAACCATAAACCCGGTGTCGACGGGGAAGTCGCCACGCGGATCGGTCACCTCCAGAGTGTTGCTGTGACCGCCCACATAGGCATTTCGCTCAAGCAGTGTCACCTCGTAACGTGCGTCGAGCAGCCAGGCCGCGCCTAATCCGCCGATTCCGCCGCCGACGATCCCAATTGACTTCACAGACATTCCTATTCGTCCTTTGTATTGATCCCGAGTACAGGCTCGACTGTATTGATCCCGAGTACAGGCTCGACGCCCCCACGGGAGAGCACACAGGCTTTGTCATAATGTTACCCCCAAACCTGAACAGCTCAAGAGCCCAACCCGCGCGCCAGACCAGCGGAGTCCGCATAAACATCGACTCAACCCGCACCAGACCGCGTCATGCGTGCCGGCCGCAACCTCGA
Organism: Chromatiaceae bacterium; assembly: GCA_041736365.1. Classification (GTDB taxonomy): domain Bacteria; phylum Pseudomonadota; class Gammaproteobacteria; order Chromatiales; family Chromatiaceae; genus JBGSTR01. The sequence goes on from JBGSTR010000645.1 coordinate 11,472, forward strand.
ATCAGATCATCCATGCGCGCCTTCGCCAGGGTCCAGCGCGGCGTGCCCACCTCACCCCTGGCCAGAAGATCCATCAGGGCGTAGGCGAGCGAACGCTGCCCGGCATCCAGGTCAAGCAGCTTGGTGAGCTTGAACAGGCAGCCGGCCTGTCGGTGCTCCAGGGTACTGACGAGTGCATAGAGTGTCAGCGCGGACGCGGACTCAGGCGCCGACTCGATCAACTCAAGGGTCTGTGTGAGTGGGTCGTTGAGATTCATTCAGTGCAGTGATCGGCGACGCATCGGCTGCGGTGCAGAAGGAGCAGACCATCGGCCGTACCCCGGTTCGGGTTGAATAATCGCGCGAGGGCGGCGCAATCGCGTGCCTCGCGTTAGTTACTCCCCGGCGATCGTCATGGTGTCGATCAACCAGGAGCCGGTGCGCGTACTGCCGGAAAAGTCGCAGTCGTTGCCGACCGCCAGCAGGCCCGCATACATGCGTTTGAGATTACCCGCAATGGTGATCTCTTCGACCGGAAACCGGATCTCGCCATCCTCGACCCAAAAACCCGCCGCGCCGCGCGAGTAATCGCCGGTGACCGGATTCACACCCTGCCCCATCAACTCGGTGACCATCAGTCCGGTCCCCATCCGTCGCAGCAGCGCGGAGCGATCCAGATCACCCATCGCGATGCTCAGATTGCGCACGCCACCGGCGTTACCGGTCGTCTGCATCCCAAGCCGACAGCCCGAGTAGGCATCCAACACATAGGTTTGCAGCACCCCGTCCTTGATCAGATCCTTCGCCCGCGTGGCCACGCCGTCGCCGTCGAAGGGTGCGCTCGAGAGTCCACGCAGCAGATGCGGCTCTTCATAGATCCGCACGAAATCAGGAAAGATCTGCTCGCCGAGGTGATCAAGCAAAAAGCTGGTCCGCCGGTAAAGACTGCCCCCATGGATCGCCGACATCAGACTGCGCAACAGGCCGGTCGCCACCTCCGCACGAAAGAGGACGGGCGCCTGGCAGGTCGCAACCCGACGCGATCCCAGTCTCGCCACCGTCCGCTCGGCGGCACGCTCGCCGACAGATCGGGCCGACTCCAGGTCAGCCGCCGCCCGCGCACTGCTCCACCAGTGATCGCGTTGCAGGCTCTCGCCCTCCTGGCCGATCACGGCACAGCTCAGGCCGTGCCGACTCGTCGGGTAGCCGGCGACGAATCCGTGACTATTTCCGTAGACTTGCATCCCGGTGTGCGTGGAGATGCTCGCCCCTTCCGAGTTGACGATTCGGGGGTCGTACCCACGGGCTGCCTCCTCACAGGTCGCCGCGATCGCGATCGCATCCTCGACGCCGAGATCCCAGGGGTGATAGAGATCCAGGTCGAGGAGTTCGGTGGCCATCAGCGCGGCATCCGCGAGATGAGCGCAAGGGTCTTCCTGCGTATGTTCGGCGATCGCGCAGGCGGCTCTGACGGCATCGCGCAACGCCTCGGGACTCAGATCCGAGGTACTGGCCGAACCCTTGCGATGCCCGAAATAAACCGTGATCCCCAGACCGTTGTCGCGGGTGTGCTCGACTGTTTCGACCTCGCCGAGCCGTACCGAGATCTCCAGTCCGGCGCTGCTGCCGACCGATGCCTCAGCCGCAGTGGCCCCGCAACGCTTGGCCTCTCTGAGGAGATCCTCAATCGTCTGCTCCATTCGAGCGAGGCGCTCCGCGGTGTCTTCGGTGGCGGCAATCGGCATAACAAGTCCTTAAGTCAAAAAGAGTCCGGGCAAGTCGAGTGGGCTGGATCCTTAATCGGATGTTGGGTCGGGTTGCGAATCCGGACTCTGCATCCGGGTTCCGATCGGGGTATTGGATCCAGTGTCGTATCAGGTGGCTTTAACGCGTTCAGGCGTTCGTCCCGCCAACGGTCAAGGCATCAATCCGCAGAGTCGGCTGACCGACCCCGACCGGTACGCTCTGGCCCTCCTTGCCGCAGGTTCCGACACCCTGATCGAGTCGCAGGTCATTGCCGATCATGCTCACGCGGGTCAAGACATCCGGCCCGTTGCCGATCAGCGTGGCGCCTTTGACGGGTCGACCGATTTTGCCGTTCTTAATGAGGTAAGCCTCGCTTGCGGAGAACACGAACTTGCCGGAGGTGATGTCCACCTGTCCACCACCGAAGTTGACCGCATACAGACCCTTCTCGACCGAGGCGATGATCTCCTCGGGATCGCGCTCACCGGCCAGCATGTAGGTGTTGGTCATGCGCGGCATCGGTAGATGCGCATAGGATTCGCGCCGACCGTTGCCGGTCGACTGCGTCCCGGTGAGACGGGCATTGAGCTTGTCCTGCATGTAACCGCAGAGGATGCCGTCTTCGATCAGCACCGTGTTTTGGGTCACGGTCCCTTCGTCGTCCATGTTCAACGATCCGCGACGCCCCGGCAGGGTTCCGTCGTCAACAACGGTCACGCCGGGAGCCGCGACGCGCTCACCGATCCGACCGGCGAATGCCGAGCTGCCCTTGCGATTGAAATCGCCTTCCAAGCCATGGCCGATCGCCTCGTGCAGCAGCACACCCGGCCATCCTGAACCGAGCACGACCGTCATGGTGCCGGCCGGTGCATCGTCGGCTTCCAGATTAGTGATCGCCAGCCGCACGGCTTCTCGTGCGAAGCTCAGGGCGCGATCCTCGATCAGAAAATAATCCAGGTCGGCACGGGCGCCGCCGCCGCTCGATCCCTGCTCACGACGCCCGCCATCCTCGGCAACCACGCTGACGTTCAGTCGGACCAGCGGGCGCACATCGGCCGACATGGTGCCATCGTCGCCGAGCACGAGCACCGTATCCTGCACCGCGACGATACTCGCTGCGACCTCGCGCACACGCGGATCGGCACGTCGAGCCTCGGCATCCACGCGCTGCAATAAGGCGATTTTGTCCGGAGCAGGCAGACTGGCGATCGGATTAGTCGGGGCGTAGAGGCGACGTTTGGGCGCGGCCTCGCCGATCCGCACTGTGACACCCTGTCCACTGCGCGCAATCGCCCGCGCAGCATCGGCCGCTTGGGCCAGCGCCGGAAAGCGCAGTTCATCGGAATAGGCAAAGCCGGTCTTCTCGCCGCTGATCGCGCGAAGACCGGCCCCCTGTTCGATGCTGAAGTTACCGTCCTTGATGATGCCGTCCTCAAGCACCCAGGACTCAAGCCGGCTGGATTGAAAATAGATATCGGCCGCATCGACGGCGGAGCCGGCTAGAGTGCCGAGCAGGCGATCGAGATCCTGCTCGGTCAATCCGGCAGGCTCGAGGATGCTGGTGCGGGCGATCGAAATCGGGTCGGTCATCATGGGCTGTCGTCGGGCTCCATCGGGCGGACGGGCGGCGTCGGGAAGATGCCCGACACGCTGCTTACAGAAGCGGAAGCTGCGGTCTTACGCGCGGCATTTCAAACGGCGATGCTCGATCGTCGGGAAGTTTCGTCTCACTGAACCCTGATAATCCTCGTCCAAAGCACAACAGATGAACCCCGATCCGCGCGGCACCTGTGCCAGGACCGTGCCCCAAGGGTCGACGATCATACTGTGACCATGCGTCTCGCGACCGTTGATATGAAAACCGCCTTGCGCCGCAGCGATTACATAGGCCAGATTTTCGATCGCCCGGGCGCGCACCAGGGTCTCCCAGTGCGCTTTGCCCGTGATCGCGGTAAAGGCCGACGGGATTGCCAGAATCTCCATGCCGCTGTCGAGCATGCCACGAAACATCTCCGGAAAGCGCAGGTCGTAGCAAACCGCAACACCCATGCGCCCGAATGGCGTGTCCAGGACCACCACCGCGTCACCGCCTTCGATGGTCGCCGACTCCTGATAGCGCTCCTCGCCCCCGGGCAGGCAGACATCGAAGAGATGGACCTTGTCGTAACGTCCCACCCGCTCACCGCGGTCATCGAAGACCAGGCAAGCCGCGCGCACCTTACCGGCGTCATGTGCCATCAGCGGAATGGTGCCACCGACCAGCCAGACGCCCTGTTGCCTGGAGACCCGAGACAGAAACGCCTGCAAGGGACCATCCCCGTCCTCTTCGCGCAACGCCAGCTGATCCTGATCGCGTTTGCCCATGAAAGCGAAATTCTCGGGGAGCACCACTAGGCTCGCACCTTTCTCTTTCGCCGCCTTGATCAGGCGCTCCGCCTCGAAGAGGTTGGCATTGACATTCGGACCGGTCGCCATCTGCACCGCACCGACCTTGAGTTTTGTCTTCATGCTCTCCACCACCATAGCTGTCCCGGACAAGCGCGAGGGACAGAACAATCCGATTCAGACCATCACACAGAGGCGATGACGCCCAGGGTGCAATGGATGACCGGCGATAACCTGAATGGTTCGCGACGCCGCGCCGCACCGATCACCGCCGCGACCGCCCAAACATGCCGGCCAGGCATGCCGCCCAACGCGGTATGCGCTTGACACGGAACGATACCACCGCCGCCATCAGGCTGAAACAATCCGACTCACTCCAGGAAGTGATTTGGCGCTGCCGGCGCAGACGACCCGTCGGCCGGTTTGTTCAAGGGCCCGGTACGCATCGTCGGATCCCAGCCGACGCGCTCCACCTGAGGGTCGCCCCAGGCACCAGTCACCCGATAGCGATAGCGGCCAAGGCGGTCGATCGCATTCCCCGCGAGACGATCCACCAGGTAGACCGCTGCGCCCACCACCGGCCCGCCCGCGACCGCACTGGCCAACGCGATTCCCGAGCCAAGCCGCGGCTCCACGACCACCGTCTGGTCGAACCGCCGGTTGACCAGATCGCTGGCCCCGCCGACGATCACCTTGCTTGCCGGGCCTTCGATCGTGAAGTTCTCGAGCGTCGCCAAACCATCGGCGACACGGATCCGCCCCCCCATCTCCTCGAAGGCGAAACCTTGCGCGTACAGATCGGTAAAGTCCATCGACAGGCGACGCCGCAACGCGCTCAGATTGAGAAATCCGAGCAACCGCCCAACCCCCGGCTCGACCTCAAGCAGGCGACCCGCGCCCAACTCAAGATCCACTACACCGCGCGCTCCTGCCAGCTTGAAGTCGCCGAAACCGCCCGGCCAGTCGAGTGTAAAGGTTGTCTGCAACGGCGCACCCTCGATGCGCTCCTGCGCGTCCATCGCTACCAGCAGGGCACCAGCATCAGGCGACGCAATCCGCATCGACACCTCGCTCCGTCCGACGCTGCGCGGGGTCGGGCGCCGCCAGGCGGCCTCGCCCTGCGCTGACATGACACCCTCGCCGAACAGCCGAATGTTTGGAAGACGCAAACCGAGCTCGTCCGGGCGCACATCCATCTCGAGCGTGCCGACGAGGGTCTCCCCCCAACTCAGACGGGCGACACTCAGGTCCACCGCGGGCAGGTCAGCAAACGGCCCGGCATCCCGCGCATTCGAGAGTCCGGTCGCGTCCCGACCAGCCGCCTTCGTGCCGGACTGTTCGCCGGCCTGATCGTCAATCAGAGCCGCCAGATCCAGACGCGCCAGGGCAAGATCGATCGGCTCGCCGACCATCGCCGGGATCTCCAGTCGGCCGGCCAGCTCCTTGGCCTGCGCATCGACCGCCCATCCGCCTCGCCTGAGCCCGTCGTTGATCGGCGCCAGGGTCAGATCCACATCGGTCAAGTCCGTCGCACCCAATGCGAGTCGATCGACACGCAGCTCGGCACCGGAAAACCAGGCGTCGGCGCCGCTCACTGCGTTGCTCGCCCCGGCGCCGGAGGACAGCGCCTCGAGACGCGCCATCCACGCAGGAAGATCGATCTCGGCAAAACGACCGTCGACGAAGACCCCGTCCACCTCGGGAGCCGGCACGGATCCACCACCGAAACGCAGGCGAGCACGCAGGGGCTGCGCAGGCAGCTTACCCGAGTCGACCCGAAGATCGCCGACGAGATCGCCGAGTCGCCCGGCGACGCGCAGTGAACGATTCGGGACCAGGTCACCGACCAGATCAAGCTCGCGACTCGCCGCCGCGGTCTTTCCAAGGGGCGCAGGGAGATCGATCGACAGCCCCTTCAGCGACGAGGTCAAGCGGTACTCAACCGGCAGTGCCGTCGCCTTCACGTCGCGGTTGCGGATGGTCAAGTCCAGATCCCAGTCCAACGCACCCTTCACGAGCTCCCCCGCGATACCCCATGCCGGGCTCGGGAACTGGCGAGCCAGCTCGGCCACGGAGGTGCTGGACCGCGCCTTGATCGCGGTCGCGGAGTCCTCCGGATCGCCGGGGTTCAACGACTCGATCGCAAGGCGAAGCGGCTGATCCCAAAGCTCCGCCTCGATCGCCCTCGCCGTCAGACTGTTCTGTGTGAAGGTCAGCTCGCCGCCGAGGTCCGAGAGCAATACCGCAGTGCCCTTGATCCCCAGTGTCGCCGGCTTCGGCCAGGACAGGCGTCCCAACACCCCGAGCGGTCGCAGCCGCGTGAACGGCAGATCGATCTCGAGTTGAAGCTGCGACTCGCCCGTCACGTCAAAAGCGTCGCTCAGGTGGCCCAGATCCTTCGCCAAAGGCGTCTCGGTCAAGGCGCGCAGGCCATCCGCGAAGGGCCCCTGCACCTCGCCGACGATCGCCATGCGCTGCACACCCCAGAGTTCATCAATGTCCCCGCGTGCCTGCGTCAGGCGGCTGTCGAGGATGCGTCCGCGATCCAGCTCGATCGCCAGACTCTGATTCAGGAAGCTCAGCCGTCCTGCCGCCTCGCGGATCTCCGGCCACCCGTCGAGATAGTCGAGCTGCGCGTCTTCAAGCTCAAGGAGAAGCTCGAAGCGCCCCGCGTGATCACGGAAGGGATACCGGGCGAGCTGACCCCGAAAGACCAGATCCGCCTGCGGCACCCGGCCGGAGACGACCGCACGTTCGAGCCAGCGCACCAGATCGGGATGCATGATGCCGACCGGCAGATAGGTTCGCACCCGCGCGCCATCCCCGTCGTGAAAGCTTGCGCGCAGATCCAGCTCGGGACTGGAGCCATCGGCTGCCAGATCCAGCGCAAGCCGCACGCGACCGGCCAGATCCGCGTTCTCGAAGGTCAGATTGCGGACCGACAAACGCGTTGCCCCGCTCTCCTGCATCTGCCAGTCAAGCCAGCCAGAGAGCCGGTCCAGCTGCAGGGGTGCACTGAACAGCGGCACCAGATCCAGCACCAGGCCGGACGAGGCGATGTGTGCCTCACCTCCAGAACGATCAACGCGCAACCGCGCAGCCAGGCCCTCGACACCCGGCAGCGCCCCGGCACGATCCCAGCCCAGATCGCGCCCCTGCGCGATCACCTCCCAAAACGGCTCCGACGACGGCCGATGACGGTCGCTCCAGTACACCTGCGCGGCGAGGTCCTCGACATGACCGCGCGGCCGGGCATTGAGCAGACGGACAACGGGTTCGGGTAATCCCCGAGGCAATCGGCCCACCAGCGACGCGACTTTAGCGAGGTCGAACGCCTCGCTCTCGAACCGCAATCGCTCGGGCTGTCGATCGGCATCCAAGACCAAATCCAGATCGAGCCGGGGCAGGTCGGTGCCTGCGACGCGGCCCACGCCCACACCGGCACCCCAACCCGCGTTTCCGCCGTGCCATGCATCCGCAGGCGCTCCGGTCCCGGTCAGCCGCCCGGTGACGTCGCCGATCTGGATCTG
>JBGSTR010000688.1:0-2397 GCA_041736365.1 Chromatiaceae bacterium
GGCCGCGGCCGCCGCGAGGCGCTCGCGAATACGCTGGGTCTGCTCCGGCGCGGCCCGGGTCATCTCCGCGAAGGCCTCGGCGCGAGTCCGATTGACCGCCACCTGCTCTAGGTTGCTCAATGCCTTGCGGTAGAGTGCGACGAGCTTGTCCTTCGCATCGCCTTCCAGATCGGGGTCCGACTCGGCCTCGGTGAGCTTTGCCTTCAGTAAATCCGCGGTCACCAGCGCCGGCGGCACGGTGACGACGCCGTCCTCCTCGGCGCTGGCCCCGGCCGGGATAAGCGCCAGCAGTAGCAAGCAAACTGCGACGCGGGTGAGCACAAACGCGTACGGAATCCCCATCGCGAATCAGGGTGTCGGCGCTGCGGGAGCCGCAGAAGCCATCAGGGGCCGCGGCGGCAACCCGTCCCGGATTGCCCTGGAAAAGTCCTGCCGGTCGCCGGCCGCGAGGACCCGCGCCGTGATATCGCTCTGGCGCTTCAACTCGTCGAGCCCCGTGCCGGTGTTGACGGTACCGCGCTCGTAGGCGAGGTCGACAAGGTAGCCGTTCGCCAGCAGCCGCCAGTCGAGCGGCAGGCCCGCGCCGACGGCCTTGGTGTGGTGCCAGATGGTCGTGGTGCAATTGTGGGTCAGCGCGTTGTACCAGCGCGGCCGCTCCGCGATGCTGTTGATTTCTTTCATATAGTCGAGCAACAGGTCGCGACCCTTGTTCGGTGATCCCGCGATACGGTAGAGGTCGAGCGTCTCGCCACGCTGGTTCGCGCGTACCCCAATCAGGTCGCGCTCGTCGGCCACCACGTAGTAGAGCTCGTACTGGCGGAAGAAGCCGCGGAGCGCCGAGTATGCCTCGCCGACCTCCTTGCGCGTCTCGATCGACACCGCGAGATGGCGCCCGTCGGCAAACTCCCAGCTGGCGATGGTGTGGCCGTAGAGTGTCGGGCCCCAAAACGACACGAATATGTCGAAGCCGACCAGCGTGTCGAGGTCATAGGTGCGCGTCTCCCAGCGCTCGGTGAAATCCCGCTCGCCGCGGTAGCCGAAATCCCGGACGTTGTGCACCGTCAACATGGAGCCATCGATGGTTGCCGTCGGCAGCCGCGCGACATCCGGCTGCCAATCACGCTCATTGCTCGGTGCGAGTGCCAGCCACCAAGCCAACACCATAACGAACGGCACGAAGATCGCCGCGACCGTCCGCGACCAGGGACGGACCCACACCGCCGCCACCCCGGCAATCAAAACAAGACCACCCGCCAATGCGCCGGCGAGTGACCGAGAATCGGGGCCGTCGATCCACAGCGCGGCCGCCCCCCACAGAACGGCGAGCGCCAGCAGCAGCGAAACGGCGATGCGCAGGACAAGTTGGCTCAGGCGCAAGACGACCATGATCCGGGTGAATTCCTTTAGATCGGCTTAGGCATGGTGAATCGCCCGTAGCCTCTTCAACGGGGGAAAAACATTGATTCCCGATCCGGGACACGCCGCCGGGACGAAATATAGCGCGGCAGTATGCCGCCTTGTCCCGCTGCACGGGTAGTGAAAACTGAAACGAATCGGTCGTTAGGGCCCGGTTTCGAAGAACGCCCCGTTGCACTGCAAATAGCGATCTCCACCGCGCATCAAGGGCGCCGCCCGCCACGCCTCACGACCCGGTGAATCCCGTCGCCCACCATCACCAACGTTGGCACTAGCTCTCGGAGTCCGTGTCGCGCCGGATGTCGAGCTTGCGCAGGCGGGATCGGAGCGTGCTCGGATTGAGACGCAGAATCTCCGCCGCTCCACCCTTCCCCTCGATGCGCCAGTCGACGCTGCGGAGGATGCCGCGGATGTGCGCCGCCTCGACCTCCTCGAGCGTTAGGCCGCGGCTCGGCCGCCAGGCGTCGGACGCCTCCGCGCTTGGGCAATCGCACAGCGGTTCGGTGAGATGCAGGACCGGGCCCGGGCACACGATGAGCGCCCGCTCGATGACGTTCTCGAGCTCCCTTACGTTGCCCGGCCAGTCGTAGTCCTGGAGGATCCTGAGCATTCCCCGGGAAATGGCGTCGATCGGTTTGTTGAATCTCTTCGAATACTTCCGCACGAGGGCCTGGGTCAGCAGCGGAATATCGTTCTTGCGCGCCCGCAACGGCGGCACCGTGATGGGAAACACGCTGAGGCGGTAGAAGAGGTCGGCGCGGAACCGCCCTTCGCGTACGGCCGCGTCCAAGTCCCAATTGGTCGCCGCGATGATGCGAACGTCAACCTTGACCGTCTTCGAGGACCCGAGACGCTCGAGCTCGCCGGTCTGCACCACCCGCAGCAGCTTGGCCTGGAGCTCGAGGGGCAGGTCGCCGATCTCGTCGAGGAAGATGGTCGCGCCGTCCGCGAGCTCGAATCGCCCTGCTCGGGCGTGGTCGG
>JBGSTR010000693.1:0-5227 GCA_041736365.1 Chromatiaceae bacterium
GACATCTTCACCACCGGACCGACCGGCGGCGGTGCGTCTCCCCAGGCGACTCAATATGCGACCGGGACCTCCTTCGCCTCGCCCCATGTCGCCGGTGCCATGGCCGTGCTCAAGGGGGCGTTGCCGGACGCCACCGTGGCGGAGCTCGAGGGCGCCATCCAAGCGGGCGCCCTGGATCTCGGGCCGACTGGACCCGACAACGACTACGGCGCCGGCTATCTGGACGCCGTCGAGTCCTACTATGTGTTGGCCACGGCGGCCCCGATCGATACCGATGCCGACGGCGTATACGACGACCTCGACCAGTGCCCCAATACACCGGTGGGCGAGACCGTCGACAGCCTAGGCTGCGCGTTGAGCCAGCTCGACTCGGACGGCGATGGCGTGAGCGACGCGGAGGATCTCTGCGTGGCGACGCCCCCCGGCGTGAGTGTCGATGTACTGGGGTGTCCGCTGGCGGCGCCGGTGCAGTTCTATCTGTCCCTGACGAAATGGGGCGGCAAGCTGGTCGGTCGGGGTCCGGACGGCACCGACTTGGTCTATCGCGACGAGGATATCCTGAGCTGGAACGGCAGCCACTTCGACCTGTTCTTCGACGGCTCGGCGGCCGGCTTGCCGGGGAGCGCCGACCTGTTCGCGTTCGACGTGTCGAACGACCGTATCCTGATGGCCTTCAACGTCCCGATCAACGTGCCGGGCATCGCCGGCACGGTGGACGATTCCGACGTCGTTGCCTACGATCGAGGAACCGGTCTCTTCAGCCTCTACTTCGACGGCTCCGACGTCGGGCTGGACGGCAACGAGGATCGGCTGGACGCTGTGGATCTACAGCCAGACGGTACCCTATTGATCTCGACCCGGGGCAACCCTTCGCTGCCGGGCATCAAGGGGATCGCCGACGAAGATCTGCTCGCCTTCAACCCGACCGGACTCGGCGAAAACACCAGCGGTAGTTGGTCGCTGTACTTCGACGGCTCGGACGTGGGCCTGCGCGACGGCTGGAACGCGGAGGACGTGGACGCCGCCGCGGTGGCCGCGAGCGGCGAAATCTATCTCAGCACACTCGGCAATTTCTCCGTCCTCGGACTCTCCGGTCAGGACGACGATGTATTCGTCTGCACGCCGGCGACCTTGGGCCGTCAAACCGAGTGCAGCGACTTCCGGCTGTTCTTCGACGGGGCGGCGAACGGGCTGGCCGCCGAGGACATCGACGCAATCGATTTGCCGTGACGGAGTCGAGCTGATACCGCCTTATCGGAACCGACGGTGCGTGAAGAATCGAATGCGGTCGCCGTGTTTACCGCGCCCGCCGCTTGTCTCGCCGGATTCGCCCTGCGCCTCGGGGCCGCTCGTGGCGGCGATGCGACCACCCGTATGTCGCACCGTACGGTGTTCCGTCGGGACTCGTCTCCGCGCAGTTGTGCAGTCCGGGCCGCGACGTTACCGTTTGGGTACGGCGCGCGTCCGCACACCGTCGGATGCCCCACCCATGTAGCCCCAACCCACCGTTTTCTCTCAGCAAGGAGCAGTACCTATGCCCATCCGACTCGCCATCGTCCAGCCGCTAGCCGTCCGCTTTACAGCCGTGCTGACCCTGAGCTGCGCGGCGCTTGTCTGCACGCCCGGCCACGCGGCAGATTCCGAGAACGCGACCGAGGATCATTCGGGGCATGATCACGCGCAGCACGTCGCTGGCGTATCGGAGCACGCAGATCACACGAATCATGCGGATCATGAGGGTCACGACGACACGGCGGCGGCAGACGATGCCGACCCCCATGCCCTCCATCGCGCGATGATGCAGCAGTCCGGGTATCAGCGATCCGAGCACACCTATGCCTTGAGCGACGTGAAGCTGGTGGGCATGGACGGCTCGGTGACGACCCTGCGAGAGGAGCTCGACGGGGACAAGCCGGTCATGCTGAACTTCATCTTCACCACCTGCACGACCATCTGCCCGGTGATGAGCGGCATCTTTTCTCAGGTCCAGACCGCACTGGGGCCGGAGCGCGACGACGTGCGCATGATCTCGGTGTCCATCGACCCGGAATACGACACGCCGGAGCGCCTGCGGGACTATGCCGGGCGGTTTCACGCCGGACCTGAGTGGCGCTTCCTCACCGGCGACCCCAACGACGTCATTGCCGTGCAGCGCGCCTTCGACGTCTATCGCGGCAACAAGATGAGTCACGAGCCGACCACGCTGCTGCGTCGCTCCCCCTCCGATCCTTGGGTACGTCTCGACGGCATCGCCAGCGCCGAGTCGATCGCGAGCGAATACCGCCGGCTGGTCGCTCAGTGAGCGCGCCGTGCGCCGGCTCGGCGGCTTATCCGGGTGCCGTCGCGGCGCTCGGGTTGCTGCTCGCCAGTTTGCTTGGCGCCGCACCGGCTCTCGCCCTTGACTTGGCGGGCGCGAGTCCCCCGCAGACCGAGGAGAACGCCGGCGCTCAGGTTGAGGCCGGTCGGCGCATGTACCGGGACGGCGTGCTTCCCAACGGCCAATCGATGCTCGGCATCGTTCAGGGCGACGTCGCCCTGAGTGGGCAGCAGGTCATCTGCGGTCGTTGTCACCGGCGTAGCGGCATGGGGTCCCTGGAGGGCAAGGAGGTGGCACCCGCCGTGGTGGGCGACATCCTTTATCAACCGCTGCGGCTGCCGACCAACAAGCCACCCTTACCGCCGGAGCGTCGTCCGGCCTATACGGACGAGTCGCTCAAGCGCGCGATCCGCCAAGGGATCGGCGCGAACGGCGAGCCGCTCGGTCCGCTCATGCCCCGTTATCAGTTGAGCGACGAGCAGTTGGACACGCTCATCGGCTACCTCAAGACGCTGAATACGCAACCGTCGCCGGGTGTGACCGAGCAGGAGATCCACCTGGCGACCGTCGTCGGCGACGCGGTCGATCCGGCGACGCGCGCGGCATTCCTCGCCGTCTTCGAAACCTACTTCGATCAGAAGAACCGCGAGAGCCGCCACGAGACCGATCGTTCGGAGAACGCACCCTGGCACAAGTCCTGGATCATGGGCAGCTACCGCAAATGGGTGCTGCATGTCTGGGAGCTGGAGGGTCCACCGGAGTCCTGGACCGGCCAGTTGCAGGCCCTCTACGAGCAACAGCCCGTATTCGCGCTGGTCAGCGGACTGGTTGGCGACCGCGATTGGCAGCCCGTGCACGCCTTCTGCGAGCAGACCGAGATGCCTTGCCTGTTCCCGATCACAGACCTGCCTGTGGTCAACGAGGCGGACTTCTTCAATGTCTACCTGACCCGGGGCATGGCCCTGGAAGCGGACGCCGTGGCCACTCATCTTGCCGCGGAAGGCGCGCCGGCCGGACCGATCGTGCAGGTCTATCGCGTCGGCGACTCGCGGGCCGAGACCGCTGCGTCGGCCTTCCGCCAGCACGTCCAGCGCGCGGGCGGGCAGATCCTGGATATCGAGCTGGATCCAAGCGAGGAGCCGCTGGAGCCCTTTTGGTCGGCCGCGCTGGCGCAGGCGAATGGCGGTACGGCCGTGCTGTGGGTAGATGCGGAGGATCTCGATGGTGCCTTGAAGGCGCCCGAGCCCGGGCCGGCCCGCGTCTATCTGTCGTCAACCCTGTACGGCACCGAGCCGCGGGGGATCGAGCCCGCTGTCCTCGGACGGGTCTATGTGGTGCACCCGAAGGCCATGCCCGATCGGGCGCGCGTCCTCACGGCTCGCGCCAGGGGTTGGCTCAAGGGCCGGAAGATCTACGACGCGGATGCGGAGGAGGTTCAAGCGGACGCCTTTTTCGCCCTGAAGATTACGGGCGAGGCGCTCAAGGGTATGCGCCAGTACTACCTGCGCGATTACATGCTCGAGCGTATCGAGCACATGATGGAGAATGCTACCTATACCTCGGTCTACCCGCGACTCACCCTGGCCCCGGGTCAACGCTTCGCTTCGAAGGGGGCGTATATCGCGCAGTTCCCGGCCAACGGCGGCGAGCTGACCGCCGTCACGGAGTGGTCCAGCCCGCAGTCGCCGCGCCCGCGCTAGGCTCGGGCGTGGCTGTCCGGCAAGCGCCGATGCGAGCAGGCGGGCCGTCCACGGCCCCCGACATCGCGCTCTAAGTCGGCGCATTCCCAAGGAGATGCCGATCAAATGCCCTCCTCGCATTGATCGGCATGCGATTGAAGATGCCGGGCCATCCTTGGCCCGGACGGGAAACGCTTTAAATCAGCGTTTCCCTAGTCGCCGATTCTCGTGCTCAGCCCGCGCTCGGGCCGCGAGAACGTGTGGCATACCGAGCAGTCGCGCCCCTTGTCGCGCACGTGCTTGTCGTGGATGTAGGCGAAGTAGTTGCCCTCGTTCTTGGTCTTCGCCGAATGGCATCGCGTGCAGGTGTCGCTGCGTGCCCCACGGCTCGCATAGTTGCCCTTCAACTCGTAGCCCAGCTCGCCTCGGAGATCCATGCGCACCGGTCCGCCGTTGCTGTAGCTGCTGTGGCAGGCGCCGCACTCCAGTGCCTGGTCGGCCGTCTCCACGCCGTGGTTGATACCCTGGAAGGTGTGGACGGCTACTACCTCATAGTCGTCGTCCGCGCGCATGCCCTCGCTCTGCTCCATGCCGCTGCGAACCGCCGCGTCGAAGTCCCCGGTTCGGAAAAACTCGAACGTCGAATGGCCGATCAGCCGGTCGCTCGCGGTGTGCAGGGCAAGCTTGCCGAGGTGCTCCTTCATCGGCTGCAGCTTGGCGCCTGGGTCCGACACGTCCCCGAGCGGAAGGCCGAGCACATAGGCGCCGCTGCCGCGCGGCAGACCCAACGTATCCGCCTCACGGTCGGCCAGGGCCAGGGTCGGCAGATTCGAGACCCGCTCGCCGAGCACGTAGACCTCGCTGGTGCCGTTGAACCAGGCATAGCTCGGAACGACGTCGGATGCCTTATCCTCGCGCGGCAGCCAACCGCCGCGGCCGTTGCACGCCTGAGCCGAGTAGTGCGGCTCTGCCCAGTCGCGCGACATCTCGGTTGGGATGCCTTTGCCGAAGGTCGGGATGTGGCAGGTCTGGCAGGCGACGTGTTCCGCGTGGGTATCGCGGCGCGTGCCGGTCCGAGCACTGTAATCGCCATGGGGCCGCGCGCTGTGGCAGCCGCCGTTGTCGCAGGTAAGACGGCCCGGTACGTCGTTGGGCCGCAGGTCGACACCGCGTCCGATCATCCGATGCCCCCCTTCCGAATGGCACTCGGCGCAGGTCAGGCCGCCGCCGG
>JBGSTR010000774.1:0-8719 GCA_041736365.1 Chromatiaceae bacterium
CGATGCCCGCCAGATCATCGAGGCTTGGCGAATCGACTATAACAGCAGCCGGCCGCATTCGGCGCTCGGGCCGTCGAGCCTTCCCGATCCATCACTATGGCTGCATGAGGAGAAGCCCGCCGTATGGCTCACGACAACTACGACCGGGTCACCGCCCTTGCCGGCGTCTACCAAGCCGTCAATTGCGTGCTTCGCATCGCGCGCTACGGCAGCGCGGATACATCGGCGATGGAGCCCTGCATCTATAGTCTGTTTCAGGTCGATGCGGAGAATGTTGCCGCGGTGTTCGGGCCGCCGGGCGCGGTCGCCAACGGTGCCCGCCAGATCGTCGCCCAGCTGACTGGAAAACCGGAGCGAGACCTCGATCTCACCCGCCACGTCGTGTCTGTCTTGAAGCTCGAGCGGGCCCTGTCGCGCCGCCCGGACGCGCTTGCTCGCATCGCAAAGGGAATCGCCGAAGCCGAGGGCAAGCGCCAGCATTACGACCTGCTTCACCCGAACCTGTTGGCCCACCTTGCGGCGATCTACAGCGAGACCATCAGTCCGCTGCAGCCGCGCATCGTGGTGCGCGGCGAGCCGCTGCATCTGCAGAATCCGGACAACCAGAATCGGGTTCGCGCACTGCTGCTCGCGGCACTGCGCTCCGCCCTGCTGTGGCGTCAGGTCGGCGCCACGCGGCTGCAAATCCTCTTCGGCCACCGGCGACTGTTGGAGGACGCGCGGCGCTATTTGGATCAGGTTTCCGCAACGACCTGAGCCATTCGCGGCCCGCGCCGCCGCGCGAGAGGACTTATATTGCACCGCAACACGTGGCGTCGGCGCAGCCCGCCCGCTAGAATCCGACCGTTCTCCTCAGATCAACGACCCCATCCCCCCAAAAAACACAACCCAAGAACCGGAGCCACCGCATGACCAACAGCTTTGACGCCAAGAGCACACTCAACGTCGCAGGCAAGGACTATGAGATCTTCCGGCTTGCGGCGGTCCCCGGCAGCGAGCGCCTGCCGTTCTCCTTGAAGATCCTGCTGGAGAACCTGTTGCGCTGCGAGGACGGTGAAACCGTGACCCGCGCCGACATCGAGGCGCTCGCCAACTGGGACCCGAAGGCGGAGCCGTCCAAGGAGATCCAGTATCGACCGGCCCGGGTGCTGATGCAGGACTTTACCGGCGTGCCGGCGGTGGTGGATCTGGCGGCCATGCGCGATGCGATGCAGGCACTCGGCGGCGATCCCGCAAAGATCAATCCGCTGCAGCCGGCGGAGCTGGTCATCGACCACTCGGTTCAGGTCGACCACTTCGGCTCCGACCAGGCCTTCGCGCTGAACGCCGAGCTGGAATTCGGTCGCAACCAGGAGCGTTACAAGTTCCTCAAATGGGGGCAGAACGCCCTGGACGGCTTCAAGGTGGTCCCGCCGGACACCGGCATCGTGCACCAGGTCAACGTCGAATACCTCTCTCGGGTGATCTTCCCCAACGATCTGGGCGATCGGACCCAGGCCTATTTCGACACCTGTGTCGGCACCGATTCGCACACCACGATGGTCAACGGCATCGGCGTGCTGGGCTGGGGCGTCGGCGGCATCGAGGCGGAGGCGTCGATGCTCGGCCAGCCGGTGTCGATGCTGGTCCCGAAGGTCGTCGGCATGCGTCTCACCGGCACAATGAAGGAAGGCGTGACGGCCACCGATCTCGTCCTGACCGTGGTCGACATGTTGCGCAAGCACGGCGTCGTCGGCAAATTCGTGGAGTTTTATGGCCCCGCGATCAGCACCCTACCGATGGGCGAGCGAGCCACCATCGCCAACATGGGCCCGGAATACGGCGCCACCTGCGGACTCTTCCCGATCGATCAAATTACCCTCGACTATCTGCGTCTGACCGGCCGCGGCGAGGATCAGATCGCACTGGTCGCGGCCTACTGCAAGGCCCAAGGCGTCTTCCACAACGCCGACGCGCCCGAAGCCGATTATTCCGAGACACTCGCCCTCGACTTGGGCGACGTGGTGCCGTCGCTGGCCGGACCGAAGCGCCCCCAGGACCGCGTTCCGCTGACCGATATGGCGGCGCATTTCCCCAAGGCGTTGGCCGCGCTCAAGGCCGAGCGCGGGCTCAAGGATCTCGGCCCCGCGAAGGCGACAATCGACGGCAAGGAGGTGACGATCTCGGACGGCTCGATCGTCATCGCCGCCATCACCTCCTGCACCAATACCTCGAACCCCAGCGTGATGCTCGCCGCCGGTCTGGTGGCGCAGAAGGCCACCAAGCTCGGACTCAAGGCCGCGCCCTGGGTGAAGACATCGCTCGGGCCGGGTTCCATGGCGGTGACCCGGTACCTGGAGCGCGCCGGCCTGGTCGAGCCGTTGAAGGCACTGGGATTCCACAATGTCGGCTACGGCTGCACGGTCTGCATCGGCAACACCGGCCCCCTGCCCGAGCCCGTTTCCAAGGCCATCGCCGAGAACGACCTGTGCGCGGTATCCATCCTCTCGGGTAATCGCAACTTCGAGGGCCGCGTCCACGCCGAGGTGCGGATGAACTATCTGGCCAGCCCGCCGCTGGTCGTCGCCTATGCCATCGCCGGACGCATCGACCTCGATCCCTACAAGGACCCCCTGGCCACCGACGCAAGCGGCAATCCGGTTTATTTGCGCGACATTTGGCCCAGTCAGGACGAGATCCAGCGTGCAATCACCGAGAACGTCACGGTCGCGGAGTTTACCTCCGCCTACGCGAATGTTTACGCCGGGGATTCGCGCTGGCAGTCGCTCGCCGCAACCACCAGCAAGACCTACGACTGGCCGGACTCCACTTACATCAAGAACCCGCCCTACTTCGAGGGGATCACGCTCGACGTGAGCAAGGCCGGGGACATCACCGGCGCCCGCTGCCTGGCGGTGCTCGGCGATTCCATCACCACCGACCACATCTCGCCCGCCGGGTCGATCAAGCCGGACTCGCCGGCCGGCAAGTACCTGATCGCCCACGGGGTCGCACCCAAGGACTTCAACAGCCTCGGCAGCCGCCGCGGCAACCACGAGGTGATGATGCGCGGCACCTTCGCCAACATTCGCCTGCGCAATCTGATGGCGCCGGGCACCGAGGGTGGCGTGACCCTGCATCAACCCGACGGGGCGCCGATGTCGATCTACGATGCCGCCATGCAATATCAAGCGGACGGAGTTCCGGTGATGGTCATCGCCGGCAAGGAATACGGCTCGGGCTCTTCGCGCGACTGGGCGGCAAAGGGGCCGCGTCTTCTCGGCGTGCGCGCGGTCATCGCCGAGAGCTACGAGCGCATCCACCGCTCGAATCTCGTCGGCATGGGCATCCTGCCGCTGGAGTTCATGCCGGGTGACAGTGCCGCGTCGCTGGGTCTGCACGGCACCGAGACCTTCGATATCACCGGGCTCGAAAACGGCGAGGCCAAGCAGGTCGAGGTCCGCGCGACGGGCAAGGACGGAACGGTCAAGCGCTTCCGCGCAAAGGTGCGGATCGATACGCCGAACGAGGTGGACTACTACCGCAACGGCGGCATTTTGCACTACGTCCTGCGCAAGCTCGCGGCATAGATCGGGACACGGGGATCGCGTAGGCCCGACCCCGGGCCTTGCGCACCGGCCGATCCGGAAGGTCCGACGAACGCTCTCGCTACACCAGCCGCCCGGCGCCTCGGCCCGGTGCGGCTTGTGCTCGACTCGCAATGGTCCCTATTCACCTAGCTACCCCCCGATCCAGGAGCCACGATGACCATGGAGCTCTCTCCTCTTACCGCCGTCTCTCCGGTCGATGGCCGGTATGCATCCAAGACCGCGGAGCTGCGCCCGATCTTCAGCGAATTTGGCTTGATTCGTCACCGGCTCCTGGTGGAGGTGCGCTGGCTGCAGGCACTGGCCCGTCACCCGCAGATCCCCGAGGTGCCCGAGCTGTCGGGCCACGCGCTGAACCTGCTCGAAGGCATTGTCGAGAACTTCCAGCTCGAGGACGCCCAACGGATCAAGAACATCGAGCGCACGACCAACCATGACGTCAAGGCGATCGAGTACTTTCTGAAGGAGCGCATCGCCGGCAATAGGGAGCTGGAGGCGGTCAGCGAGTTCGTCCATTTCGCGTGCACCTCCGAAGACATCAACAATCTGGCGCACGGTCTGATGGTCCGCGAGGGCCGCGGCCAGGTCTTGCTGCCGCAGATGGACGAGGTGATCGACGCGGTGCGTGGACTGGCCCACCGCTATGCGACGCTGCCGATGCTCTCGCGCACCCACGGCCAGCCGGCTTCGCCAACGACCCTGGGCAAGGAAATGGCGAACGTAGTCTACCGCCTGCGCCGCCAGCGCGAAGGTCTTGCCGCCGTGGAGCTATTGGGCAAGATCAATGGCGCGGTCGGAAACTATAACGCCCATGTCGTCGCCTATCCGCAAATCGACTGGATCTGCTTTGCGCGCAGTTTCGTCGAATCCCTGGGGCTGGCGTGGAATCCCTACACCATCCAGATCGAGCCACACGACTACCTGGCGGAGCTGTTCGACGCCATCGTGCGCTACAACAACGTGCTCCTGGATTTCTCCCGCGACGTCTGGGGCTACATCTCGCTCGGCTACTTCAAGCAGCAGTCGGTTGCCGGCGAGGTCGGGTCCTCGACCATGCCCCACAAGGTCAATCCGATCGACTTCGAGAATGCCGAGGGCAACCTGGGGATCGCCAACGCCATCCTCGACCACCTCGCCGGCAAGCTGCCGATCTCGCGCTGGCAGCGCGACCTGACCGACTCCACCGTATTGCGCAACCTCGGCGTCGGGATCGCCCACAGCAGCATCGCGCTGCAGTCGCTACTGCGCGGACTCGGCAAGCTGGAGGCAGATCCCTCCCGGCTCGCCGCCGACCTGGATGCAAACTGGGAGGTGCTCGCGGAGCCGATCCAAACCGTAATGCGTCGCTACGGCGTCGAAAAGCCCTACGAACGGCTCAAGGAGCTGACGCGAGGCCAGAAGATCGGTGCCGCCGCGCTCAACGCATTCGTCGAGCAGCTCGACTTACCCGGCGAGGCGAAGGACGAGCTGAAGGCGCTCAGCCCCGCCACCTATATCGGCGAGGCGGCGCGTCTCGCGCGCGCGATCTAATAAAAAAGGCCGGTCACGATGGAACGTGACCGACCCTTCCATAAGCCCCTGTCGGGGGGAGGGAGCTTAATGGACCCTGTCCGCGCCGCGGGCGCGGACCTCTAAGCAGACGTTCCTTGTCGCGATGCTCTCCTTACCTGGAGAGCCCAACCTTTGAACCTTGCCCCGCCCGGCGCGGCAACCAGCCACGCGGGGTTATGAAATCGCTTCCGGGACAGGTCGACGTGTCGCTTCCGACACGCCGACGAGGGGAATGCTGCTCCGCACCTCTTCGCTGAAGGGCATCGCGGCGCAGCTTTGCGCCGCTACATCGTGGACGGTGCGACTTCGGTCACGACTACGCGCCGCCGGAACGGGTTGTTCTCCAGCGGACCGAGGTCGATCTGCGATCCGTCCGGGCCAACGTCGAATTGACCGCCTTCCCAGCCGACGCCCGTCACCGACTTGATGCTGTCGGCGGAGACCCCGCGGTCGACCATGTAGTCGCGAATGGTGTTCGCGCGATTCTCGCTCAACACCATGTTGTGCTCGAAGCTGCCCAGCTTGTCGGTGTGCCCGACGATCGTCAGCTGCTCGTCGCGCGGGGTCTCCTTGACGTTTGCGATGTACTCGTCAAGGTCGCGCAGCACCTCGGGGTTGGTGATATCGTTGATGCCGTATTTGTTCAACGCGAACTGCAATCTGAGGATCAGTGGCGCAGACGGAGCGACAAAGCAGGGCTCCAGATTGTCCGGGCCGTTGGAGCTCTGCCAGCACTCGCCGGTGCTGTTGACCCACGCCGTGCCGTCTGGCTGCGCGGACCAGTAGTTCTCGTCATACACTTCGGCCTTCGCACCGAAGCTAGCGGTCAGTGCCACGGCCAAGGCAATCGGGGCCGCCAGCGAGGCAATTCGAAAGTTCTTCATTTCTTTTCGCATCTCTCGTTTCCTGTGCAGATGGGTTGTGGGAATTTGGTCTGGGGACGTGACTCGGCCTGGATAATTCTGTGTGTCACGAAAAAGCAACAGCGCCATCTTTGTCGACCGCGCAGGCCGCGGGTCCCCTCGCCCGAAAACTCGGCTTTGAACCCGGATTCGTCTCCGCTCGCGATGACGGAACACTCTGACATCGACATTTTAGCCTACTAGTAGAGCAAAAGTGCAACTTATTTCTTTCGACGCAGCATATTTGCAACGAATGCTCGCTCCGTACAACACCGCCCGGGCCTTTCGGGTGGGGCGAAAGGACAGCAATAGTCAGCGCACGCACCAGCCTGTCTCGTTTTAGATACATACGTCCGAATGACGCCAAGATGCCACAACGAAGCCGAATAGTCGCCGCTGCCAGCCTTGTGGTGCTCGGCGAGCTCATGTTCGTGTCGATGGGCGTCGGAATACGCTTCGTCGCCGCTGAGCTTCCGAATGAAGTCATCGTCTTTTTTCGCAACTCGATCGGCCTTCTGATTCTTCTGCCTTTTCTCCTACGGGCAGGTCTTCGAGGCATAGCTACACGGGTGCCCCATTTGCACCTGCTGCGCGGACTCGCCGGCCTGACCGCAATGTACTGCTTCTTCTACGCTATTGCCCACATGGCGCTTGCCGATGCGATGGTCTTGAAGCTCACGGCGCCGGTGTTCATGCCGTTGATCGCATTCGCTTGGCTTGGAGAAAGGCTCACCCCGGCCCTTTGGGGCGCCTTTGCGTTGGGCTTCTGCGGCGTGCTCCTGATCCTGCACCCGGGGCTCGAAGGCCTTTCGCCAGTGGCTGCGGTCGCCTTGCTGGGCGGCGTCTTGGCGGCCCTGGCGCTGGTCACCGTGCGCCGCTTGGCACGCACCGAGCCACCGATTCGGACGGTCTTCTATTTCGCACTGAGCGCGACGGTCATCTCCGCCCTGCCCCTGACCTGGTCCTGGCAATCGCCTACGCCGCACGAGTGGCTGTGGCTGATCACCATTGCGGTCTGCGCGACCCTGGGGCAGTGGTTCCTGACCTTGGGACTGTCGTTGGCCCCGGCCTCGAGGGTCGCCATCTTCGGTTATTTCTCGGTGATCTTCGGGGCCTTGTACGGTTGGCTGCTGTGGGACGAGGTGCTGCTCTGGAGCACTCTGGTCGGCTCCCTTTTCATCCTCGCCGCCGCCGTGGTCTCAACCCGGCAGGCACGGACGGCGGACGGAGAAACGGCCCACCCGCTGGATCCACCAAGTAGGTCAAAGAAGGCGGCGGTGGGCGCCTAGTATCCTCTTCCCAAACCACCACGCCTCAAGGTAGCCATACAGCTTGTGATCACGATTGCGAACCGGAACCGGCTCGAGCTCCCGCACGGACTCGACACGCACGATTTTCTGCGCGACTTCTGGCAACAACGCCCCCTGTTGATGCCCGAGGCGCTCCCCGGGTTCCGGCCTCCGTTGAGCGCGGAGGAGCTGGCCGGCCTCGCCTGTGAGGACGATGTCGAAGCTCGCTTGGTGCTGGAGCACGGGGTCCGCTCGTGGGAAGTACGCCACGGGCCCTTCGCACCCGAGGATTTTCGACGCCTGCCCGAGAGCCACTGGACCCTGCTGGTCCAGGACGTGGATAAACACCTTCCCGACGTATCGGACCTGCTTGACTGCTTCGATTTCATCCCCGACTGGCGACTCGACGACATCATGATCAGCTATGCGGCCGATCAAGGGTCGGTCGGGCCCCACGTCGATGACTACGACGTGTTTCTGGTGCAGGCAGCCGGTCGCCGCCGCTGGTGTATCGACACGGCCCCGGCCGTCGACACCACCTGCATTCCCGGGCTGGACCTACGGATATTGGAAACCTTCCAGGCACGGGAACAATGGGTTCTGGAGCCCGGCGACCTCCTCTACCTGCCCCCGGGCATCCCCCACTGGGGCATCGCCGAGGGGCCGTGCATGACGTGGTCGGTGGGGCTGCGCTCACCCGCGTGGCGCGAGCTCGCCGCGGCGTGGTGCGATCAGGTCGGAGA
Organism: Chromatiaceae bacterium; assembly: GCA_041736365.1. Lineage (GTDB taxonomy): Bacteria > Pseudomonadota > Gammaproteobacteria > Chromatiales > Chromatiaceae > JBGSTR01. The sequence continues at coordinate 8,073 of JBGSTR010000774.1, forward strand.
GCGCCACCTCGCGGGCAGCCGTTACCGGGATCCGGCGGCGAAGCCGCCGTCACATCCCGGCGAGATCCCCGCATCGGCGCTGGCGCACATCCGCTCGTACATCGAGTCGACCCTGCTCGCGGCGAGCGAGGACGAGTTTGCCCACTGGTTCGGCGCGTTCATCAGCGAGACCAAGGAGCACCTGGAGGTCGAGCCTCCAGCCAAGCTGCTGTCGCGCAAGGTGTTCCTGCGGCGGTTCGAACGTTGCGGGCAATTGGAGCGCCGCGGCGCATCGCGCTTGTTGTTCACCGACGGGGCGGCGGGCGAGGTTCTGCTGTTCGCCGGCGGCACCAGCCATCCGGTCGACGCCCGCTGCCGCGACCTGATCGTCCTCCTGACCGAAGCGCGTCGCTTGGAATACGCCGCCGTGGCCCACTGGCTAGAGATCCCCTGTTGCGCCGACCTGCTCTGCAAGCTCTACAATCTGGGACACCATGAATTCCCCGAGTGACGAGTCGACCTTCAATATCCTCGAGGCGCATTGGGCGCGCGATCAAGCGGCGCTGATGACCGTGCGCACCGCGGTGTTCGTCGAGGAGCAGGGCGTAGCGCCGGACCTGGAGTGGGATGGAGCCGACGCGGACGCGCTGCATCTGCTGGCCCGCGAC
>JBGSTR010000010.1:0-2943 GCA_041736365.1 Chromatiaceae bacterium
TTGAGGTGCCGCGACCACTGACAGAGGCCCGCGCGTCGCACCAGCAGCGTCTCGAACAGGCCGTCCCCGTACTGGAGACCCCGATCGACGGCGGGGATGGTGCTGCCGGGCCGGCCGTCGACCAGAATCTGCAACGGCCGACCTGCGGCGGGCGCCTCACTCACCGCGGAACGAGCCTCACGGGCGGCGAAAGATCAAGGTTCCGTTGGTCCCGCCAAAGCCGAACGAGTTGGTGAGCGCAACGTCGATCTTCATGTCGCGCGCCGTGTTGGGGACACAGTCGAGGTCGCAGTCGGGGTCGGGCGTCTCGTAGTTGATGGTCGGTGGTGCCACTTGGTCGCGCAACGCAAGGATCGAGAAAATCGCCTCCGCCGCACCGGCCGCGCCCAGCATATGGCCGGTCATGGACTTGGTCGAGCTGACCGAAAGATTGTAGGCGTGGTCGCCGAATGCCCGTTTGATGGCCATGGTCTCGGCCACGTCGCCGGCCGGCGTCGAGGTGCCGTGGGCGTTGATGTAGTCGACCTGCTCCGGATTGAGACCCGCGTCGGCCAATGCCAAGAGCATGCAGTCGCACGCGCCCTCGCCATTCTCGGACGGCGCGGTCATATGGTATGCGTCGGAGTTCATACCGAACCCGACCAGCTCCGCATAGACCCTGGCGCCGCGTGCCATCGCCCGCTCGTACTCCTCGAGCACCAGCACCCCGGCACCATCGCTCAAGACGAATCCGTCGCGGTCCTTGTCGAACGGCCGACTGGCGCGCTGCGGGTCGTCGTTGCGAGTGGACAACGCCCGTGCGGCCGCGAAGCCGCCCAGACCCACCGGTGAGGTGGCCATTTCCGACCCGCCTGCGATCATCACGTCCACGTAGCCGTGGCGGATCATCAAGGCCGCCTCGCCGATGTTGTGGGTGGCCGTGCTGCAGGCGGAGACGATCGAATAATTCGGCCCCTTGAGCCCGAACTTGATGGAGAGATTGCCCGCGACCATGTTGATGATGTTGGCGGGTACGAAGAACGGAGAGATGCGCCGCGGCCCTTTCGTACGATAGGCCTCGTAGTTGTGCTCGATGCCGGTGATGCCGCCGATGCCGGAGCCGACCGCCACGCCGATGCGTTTCGCGTTGGACTCGTCGATCGTCAGGCCGGCATCCTCGATGGCCTGACACCCCGCAGCCATGCCGTAATGGATGAATTTATCCATCTTCTTGGCGTCTTTTTCCGACACGTACAACGTAGGATCGAAGCCGTAGATCGGTCCCCCGAAGTGCGTGCTGAAGGGCTCGACGTCGAAATGCGTGATCGCCTGGATGCCGCTCCTGCCCGCCAGCACACTGTCCCAAGCGGACTTGACGTCCTGCCCCAAGGGCGCAACCACACCCAGCCCGGTAACCACAACCCTTCTGCCTGCCATTGCTCTAACCTTTCGCCTTAGATCGCCTGGATCGAGACGCGCCGCCGCACCGTCCACCCGTCAACCGGGCGGCGGTCGTTTCGTACCGGGCGCGGCGCAGCCTCAGCCAAGATGCGAATTGATGTAATCGACGGCCTGCTGGACGGTGGTGATCTTCTCCGCGTCCTCGTCGGGAATCTCGGTCTCGAACTCCTCCTCGAGGGCCATCACCAGCTCGACGGTATCCAGGGAATCGGCGCCGAGATCGTCGACGAAAGAGGCTTCCGCGGTGACTTCCTCCTCTTTCACACCGAGCTGCTCGATGACGATCTTACGAACGCGTTCTTCAATGGTGCTCATTTAGTACATTCCTCCGGATAAAAAGAGATGAGGCCCAGTCCGGGCCAGGTGGGTAGTTTAGTGACAATCGATGAACGATGAAAGTCGGCGACATTGACCCCATTCATCGCTCAATTCATTGGTAATTCAGTGCGCAATCCGCCTCGTTGTCGAGCGACTCAGGCCATGTGCATACCGCCGTTCACATGCAGAGTCTCGCCGGTGATATAGGCGGCTCCCGGCGATGCCAGGAACACCACCGCGGCGGCGATCTCCTCCGGGCTGCCGAGGCGCGCCAGCGGGATCGAGCCCAGAAGCGCCGCGCGTTGCGTCTCGCTCAGTCCCCTGGTCATGTCGGTATCTATAAAGCCGGGTGCGACGCAATTGACCGTAATTGCGCGGGAGCCGACCTCGCGGGCGAGCGCTCGAGTAAAGCCCATCATCCCGGCCTTGGCCGCCGCGTAGTTGGTCTGACCCGCATTGCCCATGGCAGCGACGACCGAAGCGATATTGATGATGCGGCCCTTGCGCGCCTTGCTCATGGCGCGCAGGCACGCCTTGGACATCCGATACACCGAACCGAGGTTGGTCTCGATCACCGCATCCCACTCATCGTCCTTCATTCGCATCAGCAGGTTGTCGCGCGTGATTCCCGCATTGTTGACGAGGATCGTGGGCGCGCCCAGGCGCTCGCCGACCTGCTCCAGGGCGGTGTCTACCGAAGCCGGATCGGCCACGTCGAGCACCAAGCCGAGGCCCGTGTGGCCGGCCTCGCTCAGGGCTTGACCAATATTCGCGGCGCCGGCCTCCGTGGTCGCCGTACCGGCCACCGTGGCGCCCTGCTCGGCAAGCGCAAGCGCGATGGCACGTCCGATCCCGCGCGAGGCGCCGGTCACCAATGCGATCTCACCCTCCAGCATTTGCCATTGCCTCCAATGCCGCGTCGAGCGTCGCCGGATCGTAGACCGGCATCGTCGTCATCGTCTTGTCGATTCGTTTATTCAGTCCAGCCAGCACCTTGCACGGGCCGCTCTCGATCGAAAGCGTAGCGCCGCGCGCAACGGCGGCCTCGATGGTCTCCACCCAACGTACCGGGCTGTAGAGCTGCCGCACCAGCAGGTCGCGCAGCGCCTCCACGCTTTCGGCGCTGTCCACGCCGGCGTTGTGCAGCACCGGCACCTCGGGAAGCTTGAGCTCGACCTCGGCGAG
>JBGSTR010000023.1:0-35699 GCA_041736365.1 Chromatiaceae bacterium
CGCCGCGCTCTACGATCGGCTATGTCACACGTGCCACGCCGCTGGCGTTGCCGGAGCGCCGATGCTCGGCAACAAGGAGGCTTGGCAGTCGCGCATCGATCAAGGCATGGATGTGATTATGCACTCGGTGATCAACGGCAAGGGCGCCATGCCGCCGCGCGGCACTTGCGCCGAATGCTCGGACGACGATCTGCGGGCCGCGGTGCAGTATATGATCTCGAAGGTTCAGTAGGGACATTCTCGCCACGCGCGCCACTGCACGCGGATGTGGTTGTGGCGCACCGACCCCAAGGGGTGGTCAGCGGCTTCGCGCTAGCCCCCGCCGAGAAGCGACTTCAGACTTGCCAGATGTGCCGCGCCGCGGGTCTTGGTTTCCTCCGACGCCGGCGCTCGCGGTCCCTCCCAGCTCAACGCATCGCTGGGTAGCTCCCCAAGGAATCGGCTCGGCTCGCACTGCACGAGCTCACCGAAACGTTTGCGCCGGCTGGCATAGGTGAAGGTGAGCGCGCGCTGGGCCCGGGTGATGCCCACGTAGGCGAGCCGGCGTTCCTCCTCGATCGCGTCCGTCTCGATACTGGCTCGATGCGGCAGTAGCTCTTCTTCCATGCCCACCAGAAAGACGTAGGGGAACTCGAGGCCCTTGGCGGCGTGTAGGGTCATCAGATGGACCCGATCGCCCCCGGCGGCTTCGTCGCGGCGTTCCAGCACGTCCATTAGGGTCAGATGGTTGACCATCTCCGCCAGCGTCTTCTCCTGGAGCTCGCCCTTGTTCAACGCGCTCAGCCATTCGAGCAGCTCGTTCACGTTCTCCATACGGCGGTCGGCCACCGGCTGACTCGATGCGTTCTCGCGCAGCCACGCCGGGTAGTCGAGTGCGTCGACCAGGCCGCGCACGGCGGCAACCGGCTCTCGCTCGGCGCGGCGATTGAAGCCCTCGATCAGGGTCGCAAACTCGGTGAGTCGCTCGCGCTGGCGCTCCCCGAGATGCTGGGATAAGCCGAGCTCGGTGCAGGCGCAATAGAGACTGACCGTCCGCGCCCGGGCGTAGCTCGCCAGTCCCTCCAGCGTCCCCGGACCGATTTCGCGACGCGGGGTGTTGACGATGCGCAGGAAGGCCGCATCGTCGTCCGGATTCGCAAGCAGGCGCAGGTAGGCCATCACGTCCTTGACCTCCGCGCGCGAGAAGAACGAGTCCCCGCCGCTGATGAAGTAGGGGATCCGGTGCTCCCGAAGTGCCTTCTCGAACGGGCGTGACTGGTGATTGCCGCGATACAGGATCGCCATCTCGCCAAATTCGGCCGCGGCGGTAAAACGCTGGTGCAGGATCTCGGAGACCACGCGCTCGGCCTCGTGGGCCTCGTCGCGACACTGGATCACGCGCGGCGGATCGCCCGGCCCGAGCTCGCTCCACAGGCGCTTGCTGAAGGCGTGCGGGTTGTGGGCGATCAGCGCGTTGGCGAGTCCGAGGATGCGCGCGCTGGAGCGATAGTTCTGCTCCAACATGATGACCTTTAGGGTCGGATAATCCTCTTTCAGCGTGGTCAGGTTCTCGGGCCGCGCGCCGCGCCAGGCATAGATGGACTGATCGTCGTCGCCGACCACGGTGAAGGCCCCGCGCGGCCCCGCGAGCCGCCGCACCAGCTCGTACTGGGCCCCGTTGGTATCCTGGTACTCGTCCACCAGCAGATATCGGATGCGCGACTGCCAGTGTTCGAGCGCCTCCGGGCTGGCGCGCAGAAGACGCACCGGACCCGCGATCAGGTCGTCGAAGTCCACCGCGTTGTACGCGCGCAGGCTGCGCTCATACTCTCCGTAAAGCTCGGCGATCTCGGCCTCGAACTCGTCCTCGGCTCGGCCGCGCGCCTGATCCGGCTCGATCAGGTCGTTCTTCCAGCGTGAGATCCGCGCCTGAAAGCCGGCGGCCCCGAGCGTTTCCGCACCGGGCCGACCGCGCAGGTGTTCTTTGATCAGCGACTCCGAGTCCCTGGCATCGAGCAGTGAGAAGCCCGTGCGCAGACCGGCGCGCGCGGGTTCCTGGCGCAGGATGTTTAGCCCTAGGGTATGGAAGGTGGAGATGCGCAGGCCGCGGGTATCCAGGCCTTTGATCTGATGGGCGACGCGCTCGCGCATCTCGCGCGCGGCCTTGTTGGTGAATGTGACGGCGCAGATCTGTCCCGGACGGATCCCGAGCACACTGATCAGGTGGGCGATCTTCCGGGTGATAACGCGCGTCTTGCCCGACCCGGCCCCGGCGAGGACCAGTAGCGGTCCGGCGGTGTAGCGCACCGCCTCGAGCTGCCTGGGATTGAGTCCCTTCATGGTTCTCGTCGCCGAGTTGTGCATCGCGGGGAGAGGGGCGGGCATTATGCCCGAAGCTAGGGGCATGGGCGATTGGGCCGCTCCAAGCGCCTCGTCGGGGCGAGCAATCGGGGCGCTTTCGTACTACCATGCCGCGAACTGTGACGCGCGATGCTGAGGTTGCGATGAAGGCTAAATGGTTGGCGCTCTCTCTGGTGCTGCTGGCTGTACCCGTCGGGGCGCAGGAAGAAGCGCCGCCGGATACCGCTGGTGCTTCCGCGCTGCCGACGCCGCCGCTGGTGCAGTCGCCGGTCACGGGCGAGGCGGTGGAGCCCGACATCACCATCCAGGAAAAGGGCGGTGAGTTGATCTACGAGTATCGGGTTCGCGGTAAGCTCTACATGGTTCGAATTCAGCCTCAATTCGGACCCCCGTATTACCTGCTCGACTTGAACGGCGACGGGTTGATGGATGTCCGCAGGGATCCTCCCAACGACCAGTCCGTGCAGCAATGGGTGTTGTTCAGCTGGGACTGACGCGCGCGCGGGGTCAATCGGCCGCGGGCCCCTCAGTCGTGCTCGGCGGACGTTTCGCCGCATGCGCGCCGCGCACCGGTGGGCTCGGTTCCCGGCGATGAGCACGGATCCGGATCCTCCACTCGGCCACTCGATCAACCCGGCGATTCGCGCGATCGACGCCCTGATTCGCAGGCTCGGCGAGGCCATCTCCTGGCTGTCGGGCGCGATGGTGATCGTGACCTTCGCCGTCGTCGTGCTGCGGTATGCCTTCGACATCGGCTGGATCGCCCTTCAGGAGACGGTGATCTACCTGCATGCCACCCTGTTCATGCTCGGCATTGCCTATACGCTGGGCCGGGATGGGCATGTGCGGGTCGATATCTTCTATCAGCGCATGTCGGCCCGGGGTAGGGCGTGGGTCGATCTGCTGGGCACCCTGCTGCTCCTGGTGCCGGTGTGCACGCTGATCTTCTGGCTCGGCTGGGATTACGTGAGTGAATCCTGGCTGGTGCGGGAGGGCTCTCGCGAGGCGGGCGGCATCCCCGGGGTCTATCTGCTCAAGTCGTTGATCCTTATCATGCCGACTCTGTTGTTGCTGCAGGGTCTCGCGATGGCGGCACGCGCCGCCTTGTTCCTGGCCGGCCGTCGGGCCACCGCCGGCGTGGACGCCGATGGCTGAGCTAATGCCCCTGTTGTTGTTCCTCGCCGTGGGCGCGGTGCTGCTGCTAGGCTACCCGGTCGCCTTGTCCTTGGGCGGGACCGCCCTGGCGTTCGCGTTCGCCGGCGAGTGGCTCGGGTTGTTCGATGGGGCCTTCCTGCAGGCGCTGCCGAACCGGCTCTATGGGGTCATGACCAACGAGACGTTGATTGCCGTGCCCTTGTTCGTGTTCATGGGGGTGACCCTGGAGCGCTCAAGGGTCGCGGAGAGTCTGCTGGAGACCATGGCAGCGCTGTTCGGTCCGCTGCGCGGCGGACTCGGGATCTCGGTGACCCTGGTGGGTATGATGCTGGCGGCAAGCACAGGTATCGTTGGGGCCACTGTCGTGACCATGGGCCTGCTCTCCCTGCCGACGATGCTGCGCCGCAACTATGATCCGAGTATCGCGGCCGGCACCATTTGCGCGTCGGGGACCCTGGGGCAGATCATTCCGCCCTCGATCGTGCTGGTGCTCTTGGGCGACGTGCTTTCCTCGGCGTATCAACAGGCCCAGTTGGACATGGGCGTGTTCTCCCCGGAGCCGATTTCGGTCGGCGACCTGTTCGTTGGCGCGCTGCTCCCCGGGCTGATGCTGGTGGCGCTGTATATCGGCTACCTGATCGGCGTGGCCTGGCTGCGACCGGCGGCGATGCCGGCGCTCCCGGTGGAGGAACGGCCGGTCAGCCGCACCGCCCTGCTGCGTCAGGTGGTCGCGGTGCTGGTACCGCCGTTCTTTCTCATCGTTGCGGTGCTGGGATCGATTCTCGGCGGGCTGGCGACCCCGACCGAGGCGGCATCGGTGGGTGCCGTGGGCGCCCTGATCCTCGCCGCCGTGCGACGTCAGCTAAGCCTCGCTACGCTGCGCGAGGTCGTCCGGCAGACCACGATGGTTACCAGTATGGTGTTTCTGATCTTCGTCGGCGCCGCGATCTTTTCGCTAGTGTTCCGGGGGTTCGAAGGCGACGAGCTGGTCGCCGAGGTGTTGACGGGTCTGCCCGGCGGCACCGTCGGTGCGGTCGCGCTGGTGATGCTGGTGATGTTCCTGCTCGGGTTCATCCTCGACTTTATCGAGATCACCTTCGTGGTGGTCCCGATCGTAGGTCCGGTCCTGTTGGCAATGGGTCTCGACCCGATTTGGCTCGGGGTGATGATCGCGATCAACCTGCAGACCTCGTTCCTTACCCCGCCGTTCGGGTTCTCGCTGTTTTACCTGCGCGGTGTGGCGCCGGCGGAGGTGACGACCGGGCAGATCTATCGCGGTGTCGTGCCCTTCATCCTGATACAGCTCGGCATGCTCGGCCTGCTGGCGCTGTGGCCGTCGCTGGCGACCTGGCTGCCGGCTACCGTTTATCGCTGATCTTAGGGTGGGAACGGGGGCGGGGGGCGAGCGTGGCTGGAGGCGCGGCCGCGGAGGGTCAAAGGCCGCCGGAATACCCGTCCTGCGCGCCGATCCGGTGATTGCGCAAGTGCGGACCGGGCTCGCGGGCTGGCAAGCCATCGGCGAGCGCGGGTTGTGGGTCGCAGAACATGACGCCGACTCCGGAGCCGTCGCGATGCACGACGATCGCGGGAATCAACCAGCTTCGACCGCTGCTCTCGAGCTCGAGGTCGACCAGGGTCCCGCAGGGCAGGGTCAGATTGCGCACCTCGAGGTACATGCCCTCGATGGATAGATTGCGTCCCTGGGCGCCGATGAAGCGTCGCCGCCGGTACCGAATCTGTACCGGGACGTCCGCCGGGTGCCTGGCGCAAGCGCGTCGTTCGCTGTTCATTTCAGTTGGTCCTCTATCGTTTTTCTTATGTGGTGCAGCAAATTACCATAAAATGCTGACAGCATAGTTCAAATTGGGTGACGCCGCGATTACGTTTTCTTTAGGGAAACGCTGATTAAAAGCGTTTCCCGTCCGGGGCAGGGATGGCCCGGCATTTTCAAGCATGTTGAGGGCTTGAAAATGGAGCGATCCGGGAGTCGCGCCTCTCGGACCGCGAGCTGATCAAATGCCACGACGGCATTTAATCAGCGTTTCGTAAGGGGTCTCCGGCGGATTGAATTCCATTGCGGGTCAGGCTCGCCCGCCGGCTCCGGTTGCCGGTTAACTGGAAATCGACCCATCCGAAACCCGCGACTCGTGTCGCGCGCAGTCCAAGCTCCCGGCTTTCGGGTGATCTACGTCTCCGAGATGGACTGACCGAGGGCGCCTCGATGTCACCGAATCGCTTCCCCCTGTTCGATAGCCACCTCCATATCATCGACCCGTCGTTCCCGTTGGTGGCCAACGACGGCTACCTGCCGGATTCGTTTCTCGCGGCCGACTATCAGTGCGCCGTCGCCGGGTGGGAAGTCCTTGGCGGCGCGGTGGTATCCGGGTCCTTTCAGGGCTGCGACAGCACCTATCTCGCCGCAGCGCTGGCGGCGCTCGGTCCCGGGTTCGTTGGCGTCGTCCAGCTTCCGGCCGGCGTGAGCGACGACGAGATCCGGCGACTGGATGCGCTCGGCGTGCGCGCCGTTCGGTTCAATCTGCGACGTGGTGTGCATCCCGAGCTGGCGCACATCGACGCGCTGGCGCGCCGCGTGCGCGAGGTCGCAGGATGGCACGTGGAGCTGTACCTGGATGCGAACGAGATCCCAATCTACCGCTCGCTGATTAAGGGTCTGACGAAGATCGTGGTCGACCACTTGGGGCTCTCGCGCCGCGGTCTGTCGCACCTGTTGGCGCTCGTCGCCCGGGGAGCGATGGTGAAGGCGAGCGGCTTCGGGCGACTGGATTTCCCGGCTGCCGAAGCGCTGGGTGCCATCCACCGTGAGAACCCGGGCGCGCTGCTGTTCGGGACCGATTTGCCGGGCACGCGTTGTCCGCGTCCCTTCCGTGCGGGAGATATCGAGGTGATCGCGGAGGCGCTGGGGGATGACGCGGCGTTGCGTCGTGTGCTCTACGAGAATGCCCTGGCGATCTACCGGCCAACCCTGCGCTCGGTGGGGCGCGCGTAGGATGGGCCAAGCGCAGCGGGCCCGTCGCCGACGCGAATGATGGGCACGGCCTATCGGCCTTTGCCCATCCTACGGTTCTGCGTTGAGAGTGCGCTGGCGGTCTACCGGCAGGCCTGCGCTCGGTGGGGCGCGCGCAGGATGGGCCAAGCGCAGCGGGCCCATCGCCGACTCTAGAAAAAAGAAACCCCGAAGCCCTGGGGTGGGGGCTTCGGGGCAATCGCTTCCCCGGCGTTGGGGCTACCGGGAATCATGAGCCGCACGGAAGGGGGGATTTCGGCGGCTCCGAGCAGCGTTGTGCTCGGTGATTAAGACGTGCGGGCCGAACTTTAGTTCCCGGGTGGAATGCTCGGCGAGTGATCGCCGCGTGTTTTGTGAACCGGCTCGCACCACCAGGCGAATTGCGGCGGATTGGACTTCAGTGAGCCTCGTCCCAATTGTCGCCCACCCCGATGTCGACCACCAGCGGCACGGCCAGGTCGGCCGCCGATTCCATGGATGCGCGGATCGCGATCAATGCCTCGTCGAGCGCACCCTGCGCCACCTCGAACACCAGCTCGTCGTGGACCTGCATGATCATCCGCACCGGCGGCCGTGCGGACTCGATCCAGTGGTCCACGGCGATCATGGCGCGCTTGATGATGTCGGCCGCGGTACCCTGCATCGGGGCGTTGATGGCCGTACGCTCGGCCGCCGCGCGCCGGCTCTGGTTGCTGTGGTCGATCTCGGCGAGATAGAGACGGCGACCGAACAGCGTCTCGATGAAATGGTCTTCCCGCGCTTGGACGCGGGTGCGCTCCATGAACGACTTCACGCCCGGATAGCGGTTGAAGTAGAGATCGACATATTCCTGGGCGGCGCGGCGCTCGATCCCGAGCTGGCGCGCGAGCCCGAACGCGGACATTCCGTAGATCAGGCCGAAGTTGATGGCCTTCGCTGAGCGACGTTGCTCGGCGGTGACCGCGTCCGGCTCGAGCCCCAGGATCTCCGCGGCGGTGGCCCGGTGGATGTCCTGGCCGCTGGCGAAGGCGGCGAGTAGACGCTCGTCGCCGGAGAGATGGGCCATGATTCGCAGCTCGATCTGAGAATAATCGGCGGCGACGATCCGATGCCCGGGGTCCGGGATGAATGCACGACGGATGCGCCGACCCTCGGCTGTGCGGATCGGGATGTTCTGCAGGTTCGGGTCGCTGGAGGAGAGCCGGCCGGTGGCGGCCACCGCTTGGTGGTAGCAGGTGTGCACGCGCCCGGTCTGCGGGTTCACCATCTGGCACAGCTTCTCGGTATAGGTCGATCGCAGCTTGGAGAGTCCGCGGTGCCGCAGGATCAGGTCGGGCAGGGCGTGTCCGTCCGCGGCGAGCTGCTCCAGGACCGACTCCGACGTCGACGGTGCGCCCTTGGGGGTCTTGGACACCACCGGGAGTCCGAGCTCTTCGAAGAAGATCTCGCCGATCTGCTTCGGCGAGCCCATGTTGAACGGCCGTCCCGCGGTCTCGTACGCTTGCTGCTCAAGCTCGCAGATGCGCAGCGACAGCTCCTGGCTCAGGCCCGCGAGCAGGGTGTGGTCGATGCGCACGCCGTTGCGCTCCATGCGCGAGAGGATTGGCACCAGGGGGATCTCGATCTCCTGATACAGACCGGCGAGCCTCCCGAGCGATTGCAGCTTCGGCCACAGCACGTGATGCAGGCGCAGGGTCACGTCGGCGTCCTCGGCGGCGTAGTGCCCTGCCTGCTCCAACGGGATTTGGTCGAAGGTCAGTTGGCGGGCACCCTTGCCGGCGATGTCCTCGAAGTGAACGGTGTTGTAGTCGAGATACTTCTTCGCCAACGAGTCCATGTCGTGGCGGGTCGCGGTGCTGTCGAGCACATAGCTCTCGAGCATGGTGTCGTGGACCAGACCGCGCATCGCGATGCCGCAGCGTGCGAGCACGCTCATGTCGTACTTTAGGTTTTGTCCGACCTTCGGCCGTTCGGGGTCCTCCAGCAGCGGCTTGAGTCGCTGAAGCACCCACTCGCGCGGGAGCTGGTCCGGCGCGCCGGGGTAGACGTGGGCCAGGGGCACATAGGCCGCCCGGCCCGGCTCGATACAGAACGAGACGCCAACCAGCTCCGCGCGCATATAGTCGAGTGCTGTCGTCTCGGTATCGAAGGCGAAGAGCGGCGCGCTCTCCAGCCGCGAGAGCCAGGCCTCGAACGCCGCCTCGGTAAGCACCACCTGGTAGTCGGCGGCGATCGCCGAGGGTGGCGGGGTGCCCGCGCCGACGGGGTCGTCCTTGAGCGTGGCGAGCAATCGTCGCGACTCGATGCGCTGATACCAACCGCGCAGCGCTTCCGTGTCCGGCGGGGTGGGGCGCAGATCGGCCGGCGCGAGATCGAGATCGAGATCGCAACGGATTCGGGCCAGCTCCCGCGACAGCGCCAGGGTCGGTATGGTCGCGCGCAGATTCTCGCCGACTTTGCCCTTCACCTGATCGGCGTTGGCGATCACGCCGTCCAAATCGCCGTATTCCTGGATCCACTTCGCCGCGGTCTTGGGTCCGCAGCCCGGAACGCCGGGGATGTTGTCGACGCTGTCGCCGGTAAGGGTCAGGTAGTCGATGATGCGCTCCGGGGGGACACCGAATTTCTCGATCACGCGCGCCCGATCCAGCACGCTGTCGCTCATGGTGTTCACCAGGGTCACGTGGTCGCCGACCAGCTGCGCCATGTCCTTGTCGCCGGTCGAGACCAGTGTCGACATGCCGAGCTCGGTCGCCCGGACGGCCAACGTACCGATCACGTCGTCCGCCTCCACCCCGGGGACCGCCAGCAGCGGCAGACCCATCGCGCGGATAATCTCCTGCAAGGGCTGGATCTGCTCGCGCAGGTCGTCGGGCATCGGCGGGCGGTTGGCCTTGTAGGCCTCGAACAGATCGTCGCGAAAGGTCTTTCCCGGGGCGTCGAAGACGACGCCGATGAGCTCCGGTCGATAGTCGTCGACGAGCTTGCGCACCATGCTGAGCACCCCGATCAGGGCGCCGGTGCCCTCGCCGCGGGAGTTGGTCAGCTTCGGCAATGCGTGATAGGCCCGGAACAGATATCCGGAGGCGTCGATCAGGACCAGTGGATGCTGCGCTGACATGGAATTTTCTCGGCTAACCGTTGGCGACCGTTGGCCGCTCGGGTGGCGTTCGGCGGGGGCGGGAGTAGGCCCCGTCGCCGCGGATCAGTCCTCGACCCAGCGCACCGTCAGCGCGGGCAGCTCGCGGTAGAGGATGCCCATCGGCGCTCGCGCGCTCAGCGTCAGGATGCGGGTCCCCGAGGCGTACACGAGGTGGTACGTCTGAAACAGATGGAGCTCACCGTCTTGCGACAAGAGTTGGAAGAGCTCCGGCAGCGGCGGCTCCGGATGATCGCCGAGCTCCAAGCGCGCGCCGCCCATCTCCACGGCGGTGCGGTGCAGCAGGATCGGGGGCACGTCTTCGGGTTTGTGACCGAGGAAGTGCGGATACAGCGCCCGCTTGATCGCCGGCTCGAGGATCAGGCCGACCTGGGCATCGCCCAGCAGCCAACGCATGTGGTGTCGCTCGTCCGCGATCTTCTCGTGCTCGCCGAATGCCTGGGCCCAGCCCTTGAAGAAGGCCGCGTAGCGACGAACCAAGCGGTCTTTTGTCATCGTTTTCGCTCGTTTCGCATCGTCGCAACCCTTGATGCCGGGCCCGCTGCCGCCGGCCAGACTGCTTTCGATTGTACCTGCCCGGAGCACTTGCGGCACGTTTGCCGGCGCCACGCCCTCCGACAACGCCATCGTGGCGCGGCCCTGAAATCAAGAACTAGGCAACAAACCGGCGCTGCTTTCTAGCCTACCATCCGATCGCACATCCCGTTCAAAACCGGTCACTACTTGTCGATGCGATGGCGTTCGTTTCCGACTCGTGCCGCGGCGATCGTGCTGGCGATCGCCGGGAGCTCGTGGTCGTCCGCCGAGAGTCCGAGTCTCGCCGGCGCCGTCCCGGACGCACCCGTCCAGGCCCAAGGGGCTTGGCCCGAAGAGACGCAGCTCGTCGTCACGTCCGCGGTCTTCGACCCGGCGACGCGTCGCTTGTCGATCACGGGCGCCAATTTCGGCACCGGGCGGCTGCCCAGCGTCAAGCTGGGCTCCCTCGCGCTCTCGATTAGTCGCTTCGGCGACGACTACCTGACTACCGATCCCTTGCCCCCGGCCGTCGGCCCGGGCGCCTACCTGTTGACCGTGATTGCCGGAAGCGACCGATCTCGCTTCGACGTCTTCAGCGTCAACATTGGTTCTCCGGGCGCAGACGGGGGGGAGCGCAGGTCCGTGGTGCCGCGGGGGAACCGCATCCGCTCGGTGGATCGCGAGGGCGACGTGGGCTGGGACACGACCATCGCGATCGGTACCGACGGGCTGCCGCTAATCGCCTACCTGGACTACAGCAACCGAGACCTCAAGCTCGCTCGTTGTCTGGATGACCGCTGCTCGGGCGCGGCGATCCGGCGCATCGACACCCAAGGTGACGTCGGCTGGTCTCCCGCGCTGGCGATTGGCGCCGACGGGTTGCCGGTTATGAGCTACTTCGACAGCACCAACCGCGACCTCAAGCTCGCGCGCTGTCTCGATCCGGGGTGCGACGCGACGGAGCTCCACACCGTCGACAGCGAGGGGTACGTCGGTCAGCACAGCGCCTTGATCATCGGCCGCGACGGGCTTCCGGTCATCAGCTACTACGACAAGACGCACGGCGATCTCAAGGTCGCCCAGTGCCTCGATCCGGGTTGTGCGCGGGCGAGCATCTCCGCGATCGATCGTGCCGGCGATGTAGGCTGGTATACGGGCATCGCCCTCGGTGCCGACGGCAACCCCATCATCAGCTACTTCGACAGCTCGCATCGCGATTTGAAGGTTGCCCGCTGCGACAACCCCGGGTGCTCGTCCGCTTTGATCTCGGTGCTCGATAGCGGGGGCGTCGGGCTGGGCACGACGATCGCCGTGTTGGACGATGGGCGACCGATCATCGTCTATTGGGACTTCTTCAACGACGATCTAAAGCTGGCGCGCTGCACGAGCCCGGAGTGCGCCACGGCGGATCTGTCGGCGATTGACCGCGACGGCTCCGTGGGATCTAATGCGGCGATGGTCCTCGGCCGTGACGGCTTTCCCGTTATCAGCTACCACGACCATTCCAGCAGCAATCTCAAGATTGCCCATTGCGCCGATTCGGCGTGCGCAACGGTACGTATCAGCGTGCCCGATGCCGCGGGATCCGTCGGGTGGCATACGGCGATCGCGATCGGGGTGGACGGCTACCCCGTGATCAGCTATTACGACGAGACCAACGGCGATCTCAAGGTGCTCACCTGCGGCGACGCCTACTGCGGCACGGCCGTGGACGCGACCTTGGATTAGGCGGCGCGGCGCAGGGGCACCTCGTCGCGTCATGGCGTGCTTGTCGCCTCGCCCCCCGATCTGCGAGCAACTTGCGCAACCATGAAACCCAACAAGCCACTGCCGTTTTTTCACCCCACCCGAGTGGCGTTCGTCGATGACGACCGGGCGTTTCTGAATCTATTGCCGTTGCGGATCAACCCGAATCTTCCCTTCCTGCGATTCGACTCGGCGCGGGAGCTCCTGAGCGAGCTCGCGAGCGGCTACCTGCAAGCCTCGTTGGATCTCGACTGGTGGGACGCCTATGTCTCCGATCGCGATGACGAAGCCAACGACCAGCTCGTCGCATTCGACAAATCGATGATCTTCCTGCGCGTCTTCAATCGTGCGCGCTTCGGGCTGATCAGCGTGGTGGTGATCGACTTTCAGATGCCGGAGATGTCCGGCATCGACCTGTGCCGAAAGCTGGCGCACCTGCCGTGCAAGAAAATACTGTTGACCGGTCAGGCGGACGCGGCGCTCGCGGTCAATGCCTTCAACGAAGGTTTGATCGACCTGTTCTTGCCCAAGCTCCACCCGGACCTCGACGGGGAGCTCAACCGCGCCATCGAGCGCTTCCAGTACGCGTTCCTCGAACAGGCGACCGGAGTCATTGCTGCGGTGCTCAAGGCGATGGACCCGGGGGTCTGGGACAGCCCTTCGTTCTCGTCGTTTCTCCATCGCATTTGCAGCGACCGCGGCATCGTCGAGTACTACGCGATCGAGGAGCCGAAGGGCTATCTATTGGTGGATGCGGACGGACGCGCCGGGCTGCTGTTGCTGTTCGATGATCGCCAGTTGGAAGCCCAGGCCGCCTCCGCCGCCGCCTCTCGCGCGCCGGAAGGCGTGGTTGTCCGAGTGCAGAGTCGGCGCGGCGCCCTGTACTTTCCCTACGACGATTCCTCCCGGGTGCTCTCCGCGGACCAGTGGTGGGCCGGTTGCGTGCCGCTGCACCCGCTTCCCGGCTGCGACGACCGCTACTATGCACTGCTCGATAAGCCCCAACCGTTTCTGGTAGACCCGGAAACCGTGCTCGGCCTGGCTCGTTATCTCGACTACGTCGTCTGAGGGTTGACTCGGATCGGTCCGCGGGTAAGTCGGCCGGGGCTGCGAGCGGGAGGCTGGAAATAAAAAGGCCGCTTCGAAAGGTGTAGAAGCGGCCGTGTAAGGAGGAGTGGATGGTTCCGGGGCTTAAATTACCCTTCTCGGAACCGGGTGTATTTGCGAATTATCAATCCACCGCTGATTCAATCTTGCGCCGCGATTTGCGCCGTCGCGTCGCGGCGCGCGCCTAGTGCATCCAGCAGCGCGAGCGTCGGGGCGGACTGGTTCATGGTGTAAAAATGCAGGCCGGGCGCGCCGCCCGCGATCAGCCGACGGCAGAGGTTCAGCGTTACTTCGTGACCAAACGCCCTAATACTCGCGACGTCATCGCCGAAGCCCGCCAAGCGACGGCGGATCCAGCGCGGTATCTCGGCGCCGCAGGCGTCCGAAAAACGTGCGAGCTGGGTGTAGTTGGTGATCGGCATGATGCCCGGGACGATCGGCAGCTCGATGCCGTGGGTCCGGCAGTTTTCCACGAAACCGAAGTAGGCATCGCAGTTGTAGAAGTACTGCGTAATTGCACGGTTCGCCCCGGCATCGACCTTGCGTTTGAAGTTTTCCAGATCGCGCGCCGGACTCGCCTCGTTCTGCGGGTGATACTCCGGGTAGGCCGCGACTTCGATATGAAACGCCGAGCCGAATTCCGCGCGTACGAACGCGACCAGCTCGTTGGCATAGCGGAAGTCCCCGCCCGCGACCGCGCCCATGCCGGAAGGAAGGTCCCCGCGCAGGGCGACCAGTCGCCGGATGCCCTGTTCGCGATAGTGGCCGAGTATCGTACGAACCTCGGCGTAGCTGGACCCGATGCACGCCAGATGAGGCGCGGTCTCGATGTCCCCGCCGCGCAGCCAGGAGACGGTCTCGAAGGTCCGCTCGCGGGTGGATCCGCCCGCGCCGTAGGTCACCGAGAAGTACTCGGGGGCGGCGCCCCGCAGCTCGCCGACGGCCAGTTGGAGCTTGCGCATTCCCTCCGGCGTCTTGGGCGGAAACAGCTCGAAGCTCAGGCTCAGTCCTTTCACCTTTTTTCTCCGTGGGTGCGCAAGGGCTGCGCCCACCACAACGCGCTCGAGGCGCGCCTCCGCGTTGTGGTTGAGCGCTAGCCCGCCGTCAGTAGCGGTAATAGTCGGGCTTATAGGGTCCTTCCACGGGGACGCCGATATAGCCGGCTTGCTCGACCGTTAGGGTGGAGAGGTTGGCGCCGATCTTCGATAGGTGCAGCCGCGCCACCTCCTCGTCGAGATGCTTCGGCAGCACGTAGACGCCGACCGGATAATTCTCCGTGTGGGCGAAAATCTCGATCTGGGCCAGCACCTGATTGGTGAAGCTGTTGGACATCACGAAGCTTGGGTGCCCGGTGGCGCAGCCCAGGTTCACCAGCCGGCCCTTGGCCAGCAGGATGATGCGCTTGCCGTCGGGGAAGATCACGTGATCCACCTGTGGCTTGATCTCGTCCCATTCGCAATGCTCGATGGCGGCGACATCGATCTCGTTGTCGAAGTGGCCGATGTTGCAGACGATGGCTTGATCCTTCATCGCCGCCATGTGGTCGTGGGTGATCACGTCCAGGTTGCCGGTCGCGGTGACGAAGATGTCCGCCAGCGGCGCAGCCTCTTCCATGGTGACGACGTTGTAGCCTTCCATCGCCGCCTGCAGGGCGCAGATCGGGTCGATTTCCGAGACCCAGACCCTGGCGCCCAGGCCTCGTAGCGATTGGGCGCAGCCCTTGCCGACGTCGCCATAGCCGCAGACCATTGCGATTTTGCCGGCGATCATGACATCGGTCGCACGCTTGATCCCGTCCACCAGCGATTCACGGCAGCCGTAGAGATTGTCGAACTTGGACTTGGTGACCGAATCGTTGACGTTCATGGCCGGGAACAGCAGCGAGCCGGTCTTGGCCATCTCGTAGAGGCGGTGAACGCCGGTGGTGGTCTCCTCGGTGACGCCCTTGATGTTCGCCGCAATCGTCTGCCAGTGGCGGCGGTCGCGCTTGAAGGTGCGGCTCAGCACGCCGAGCACCGCCCGCCATTCCTCGTTGGCGTCCGCCCCGGGGGCCGGCACCGCGCCCGCGCGCTCGTACTCGACACCCTTGTGCACCAGCAGGGTAGCGTCCCCGCCGTCGTCGAGGATCATGTTGGGGCCGCCGCCATCGGGCCAGTTGACCACCTGCTCGGTGCACCACCAATACTCTTCCAGGGTCTCGCCCTTCCAGGCGTACACCGGGATGCCGCGCGCGGCGATGGCGGCGGCCGCGTGGTCCTGGGTCGAGAAGATGTTGCAGGAGCACCAGCGCACCTGTGCGCCGAGCTCGACCAGGGTCTCGATCAGCACCGCGGTCTGGATGGTCATGTGGAGACTGCCGGTGATGCGCGCCCCGGTCAGCGGCTTTTCCGCGCCGTATTTCTCGCGCAGGGCCATCAGGCCCGGCATCTCGGTTTCCGCGATGGCGATCTCTTTGCGGCCCCAATCGGCCAGGGAGGCGTCGGCAATCTTAAAGTCGGCAAACTCACTCACGGTTATCAGCTCCTGATCAATCTTGAGTGAGCGTCGTTGTGGGTTTGGATCTGCGTCGAGCCTGACGAGGCTGTGCCTCGTTGCAACGCTCCTCGACGCAGACGGGTATGTATGGGCACTTCCCGGCGGCATCCACCTCGGATTTGGGCGGACCGGATTTTTCTTCGGTGATCGACGACGAATCCCCCGAAATTTAGGGAATCCCGATTGATCGGGTTTCCCGTCCGGGCCGGGCTGGCCCGGCACTCTCAAGCACCTCAAGCGCCTGACAATGGAGCAGCATGAGCGTCGCGCCTCTCGAGCTGCGAGCTGATCGAATGCCGGGAAGGCATCCGATCAGCGTCTTCTCAGAGTCCGGCGGCATCCCGCAGGGCTTCGGCCCGATCGGTGCGCTCCCAGGTGAATTCCGGCTCTTCGCGACCGAAATGGCCGTAGTTGGACGTCTTGCGATAGATCGGCCGAATCAGATCGAGCATGTGAATAATGCCGTAGGGGCGCAAGTCGAACTGGTCGCGCACCGCGGCCGCGATGCGCTCCTCGGGCACCTTGGCGGTACCGAAGGTCTCGATAGAGATCGAGGTGGGCTCGGCAACGCCGATCGCGTAGGAGACCTGGATCTCGCAGCGATCCGCCAGGCCCGCGGCAACGATGTTCTTGGCCACGTAGCGGCCCGCGTAGGCCGCGGAACGATCCACCTTCGAGGGGTCCTTGCCGGAGAACGCGCCGCCGCCATGGCGCGCCGTCCCGCCGTAGGTATCGACGATGATCTTGCGCCCGGTCAGACCGCAGTCCCCCGCCGGGCCGCCGATGACGAAGCTCCCGGTCGGGTTGATGTGGAACTTGGTGTCCTTGTGGATCCACTCGTTGGGGATCACCGGCAGCACGATATTTTCCATCACCGCCTCGCGCAGATCCGCGTAGTCGATGTCCGGATCGTGCTGGGTGGACAGCACGATGGCGTCGGCTGCGACCACCTTGCCGTCTTCGAAACGCAGGGTGACTTGGCTTTTCGCATCCGGGCGCAGCCAGGGCAGCACATGGGTCTTGCGCATTGCCGCCTGGCGCTGCACCAGCCGGTGGGCAAAGGTGATCGCGGCCGGCATCAGGACATCGGTCTCGTTGGTCGCATAGCCGAACATCAGGCCCTGGTCGCCGGCTCCCTGCTGCTCGGGCTCCGCCCGGTCGACGCCCATCTTGATGTCGCTCGACTGCTTTCCAATCAGAGACATGACCGCACAGGTGGAGCCGTCGAAGCCGACGTCGGAGCTGGTATAGCCGATATCGCGAACCACACCGCGCACCAGGTCGTCCAAATCGATCCAGGCATTGGTCGTGATCTCGCCGCCGATGATGACGGCGCCGGTCTTAACCATGGTCTCGCAGGCAACACGAGCGAGCTCGGGGCTCGGGTCAAGCTCGAGGATGGCGTCGAGCAGGGCGTCGGAGATCTGGTCGGCGACTTTGTCGGGATGGCCCTCGGAAACCGATTCCGAGGTGAATACGTAGTCTTTTGCCATGTCTGTGAATTCGTTGCTGGTTCAAGCGAGACGGCGTCGGAACGGCGCGCGAAAGCGGAGCATTGTAGGCGGGTTTTGTTGTGCGTCAACGCAAGGTAAGCGCGGATTGCCGCGTTTCACGTCCGGGCCGGGGATGGCGCCGGCATTTTCGCCCGTCTCAAGCGGCCGAAAATGGAGCGCCCCGAGGGTAGCGCCTCGCGGAGCGCGCGGCGGCCAAATGCCGGGAAGCCATCGGGTCGGCGCGTCATTAAGGTGTTCGAGCGCGGAGCGCTTCCGCTACCATTGTCGGCACGCAACTCCACCGGATTGAGTCAATGGCAGCCCTTGAAACCCCCATCTGCGACTTCGGTTCACCGGCACCGGACTTCTCCCTGCCCGGCGTCGACGGCAAGATCTGGACGCGGGACGCCTGCCGGGGCGACCGCGGTTTGCTGGTGATGTTCATCTGCAATCACTGCCCATTCGTCAAGGCGGTGCGCAGTCGCATCCTGCGCGACGCCAGGGATCTCGCCGCACTCGGCATCGGCAGCGTGGCCATCATGTCGAACGACACGCTCGAGTACCCCGAGGACTCGTTCGAGGCCATGCAGCGGATCGCCGCGGAATTCGACTACCCGTTTCCCTATCTCTTGGACGAGACCCAGTCCGTGGCGCGCGCCTACGGGGCGGTTTGCACCCCGGACTTTTTCGGCTACGACGCCGGCTTGGGATTGCAGTACCGTGGCCGGCTTGACGAAAGTCGTCGCGAGACGGCGCCGGAGACGGTTCGCCGCGACCTGTTCGAGGCCATGGAGCAGATTGCCGAAACCGGTCGCGGGCCCGCCGAGCAGATTCCGAGCATGGGCTGCTCGATTAAGTGGAAGGCTGCATAAAACGCCGTGCAGGGCGCCTCGGAGGCGCCAATTGCGTCATTAAATTGAAATATTACGATCTTATAAATCGTTTTTTGACGGCATAAGTTAGTTTTTATTCCCGGCTGGTTGGCTTTAGTCCAGAATAAGGCCCCTTTGGGAGGGGTCGCGATCCTGCGGCACCGTCCTGAAGGGGTAGATCCCGGCGGCGGGATCGAGTCAGCCAGCTACGGCCGAGAAGCCCTGCGTACCTCATTTCCGACACCGCGTCCCAGCCATCGGATCAATCGCCTCCGGTTAGTATTCGGGCGGTCGCGGCACGCGCAAAATTTTGGTCATCGTTAGACATCAGGAGGGGCAATGTCCTCACGCAAAGAGCTCGCAAACGCGATCCGTGCGCTCAGCATGGATGCCGTGCAAAAGGCCAACTCCGGTCATCCGGGGGCACCCATGGGCATGGCGGACATCGCCGAGGTCCTGTGGAACGACTTCATGACCCACAATCCGGCCAATCCGGACTGGCCGAACCGCGACCGCTTCGTGCTCTCCAACGGGCACGGATCGATGCTGATTTATTCCTTGCTGCACCTGACCGGCTACGCGCTGAGCATCGAGGACTTGCAGCAGTTTCGCCAACTGCACTCGAAGACGCCGGGGCATCCCGAGTACGGCTACGCGCCGGGTGTCGAGACCACCACCGGCCCGCTGGGTCAGGGCATCAGCAACGCGGTCGGCATGGCGCTGGCCGAGAAGGTGCTGGCCGGCCAGTTCAACCGGCCCGGCCATGAGATCATCGATCATCACACCTACGTATTCCTCGGCGACGGCTGCCTGATGGAAGGCATCTCCCACGAGGCCTGCTCGCTCGCCGGAGCCCTGGGGCTCGGCAAGCTCGTCGCGGTCTACGACGACAACAACATCTCCATCGACGGCGAGGTGCGCGGCCACGGCAGCACCCCGGCCTGGTTCCTGGACGATACGCCCAAGCGCTTCGAGGCCTACGGCTGGCACGTGATCTCCAAGGTCGACGGCCACAACCCGGACGCGGTGCGTGCGGCGATTGAAGACGCCCGCTCGGTCACCGACCGCCCGTCCCTCATCTGCTGCCAAACCATCATCGGCTACGGCTCGCCGAACAAGCAGGGCAAAGAGGAATGCCACGGTGCCGCGCTCGGCAACGACGAGGTCGCACTGACCCGCGAGGCGCTGGGCTGGCCCTACGCGCCGTTCGAGATCCCGGCCGAGATCTATGATGGCTGGAGCGCCAAGGAGCGCGGCGCCAAGGCCGAGGCCGACTGGAACACCAAGCTGGATGCCTACGCGTCCGCGTTCCCGGCCGAGGCCGCCGAGCTGCGCCGCCGCATGGCCGGCGACCTGCCTGCGGATTGGGCGGAGCAGGCCGATGGATTTATCGCCTCCGTGGTGGAGAAGGCGGAGACCATCGCCTCGCGCAAGGCCTCGCAGAATGCACTCAACGGTTTCGGTCCGCTGCTGCCCGGTCTACTCGGCGGCTCGGCCGATCTGGCGGGGTCCAACCTGACCATTTGGAAGGGCTGCAAGGGCGTCGGCAAGGAAGACGCCTCGGGTAACTACGTGTACTACGGCGTGCGCGAGTTCGGCATGTCCGCGATCATGAACGGCGTCGCGCTGCACGGCGGGTTCATCCCCTACGGCGCGACCTTCCTGATGTTCTCGGAGTACGCCCGCAACGCGCTGCGCATGGCGGCCCTGATGAAGATCCAGTCGATCTTCGTCTACACCCACGACTCAGTCGGTCTGGGCGAGGACGGTCCGACCCACCAGCCGGTCGAGCAGATCCCGACCCTGCGCATGATCCCGAACATGAGCGTGTGGCGCCCCTGCGACGCAGTCGAGTCCGCGGTTGCCTGGAAGCTCGCGATCGAGCGCACGAACGGCCCGAGCTGCCTGATCTTTTCGCGCCAGAATCTGGCCCACATGGAGCGCAGCTCGGCACAGATCGCCGACATCGCGCGCGGCGGTTATGTCCTGCGCGATTGCTCGGGCACGCCGGATGCGATCATCATCGCCACCGGCTCGGAGGTCGAGCTGGCGGTGAAGGCGGCCGAGGCCCTGTCCGGCAAGGCGGTCCGCGTGGTCTCCATGCCCTCGACCGATTGCTTCGATGCCCAGGACGAGGCCTACCGCGAGTCGGTGCTGCCCAAGGCGGTCACCGCCCGGGTCGCGGTCGAGGCGGCGGTCACCGACGGCTGGTGGAAATACGTCGGCACCAACGGCGCGGTGGTCGGCATCAACCGATTCGGCGAATCCGCACCGGCGGGCGCGCTGTTCAAGGAGTTTGGCTTCACCGTCGACAATGTCGTTGCGACGGTTCAGGGCGTGCTGTAACGCCAACCCCATGGGACCGGCTCCGGCCGGGTAGCCGGCCGGCGGGCCGGCCGACGACCGGTCCCGAACGACGCTATTTTTTTTCCGACAGGAGCTTTCTCAATGACGATCAAAGTAGGTATCAACGGGTTCGGACGTATCGGCCGCATGGCGTTTCGGGCGATCAACAAGGACTTCCCCAACATCGAGGTGGTCGGGATCAACGACCTGCTGGACCCCGAGTATCTCGCCTACATGCTGAAGTACGACTCGGTCCACGGGAATTTCCCGGGTGACATCGCGGTCGACGGCAACACCATGATCGTCAAGGGCAAGAAAATTCGTCTGACCGCCGAGCGCGATCCCTCGAACCTGAAGTGGGACGACATCGGCGCCGATCTGGTCATCGAGTGCACCGGCTTCTTCCTCACCGAGGAGACCTGCCAGAAGCACATCGACGCCGGCGCCAAGAAGGTGGTGCAGTCCGCCCCCTCCAAGGACAAGACCCCGATGTTCGTCTACGGCGTCAACCACAAGACCTACACCGGTCAGGCCATCATCTCCGCCGCCTCCTGCACCACCAACTGCCTGGCGCCGGTGGCCAAGGTTCTGCACGACAACTGGGGCATCAAGCGTGGCCTGATGACCACCGTGCACGCGGCGACCGCGACCCAGAAGACCGTCGACGGCCCGTCCATGAAGGACTGGCGCGGTGGTCGCGGCATCCTGGAGAACATCATCCCGTCCTCCACCGGCGCCGCCAAGGCCGTCGGTGTGGTGCTGCCCGAGCTCAACGGCAAGCTGACCGGCATGGCCTTCCGCGTTCCGACCTCAGACGTCTCGGTGGTGGATCTAACCGTCGAGCTGAGCAAGGGCGCGGACTATAAGGAGATCTGTGCCGCCATGAAGGCCGCCTCCGAGTCCGGCGATCTGGCCGGGGTACTTGCTTATACCGACGAGAAGGTGGTCTCCACCGACTTCCGTGGTCACGGCACGCCTTCGATCTTCGATTCCGAGGCCGGTATCGCCCTGGATCCGACCTTCGTGAAGGTCGTGTCCTGGTACGACAACGAGTACGGCTATACCTGCAACATGCTGCGCATGGTCGAGTACGTCGCGTAGGGTGGTTGGGCGCGCCGGGATCCCCGGCGCGCCGTAGTCCACCGTTTGTAGAATGTCTCGGCGTCGACAGGTGCTGCTGCATCCCCCGTCGGCGCCGAGCCATTGGTAAAGCCCCGGGGCTTTACCAATGGCCCCGTTCACCAACCACGCGAGAGGGTTGTACCCATGTCCTTCATTAAGCTCACCGATCTCGATCTCGCCGGCAAGCGCGTGCTGATCCGCTCCGACCTCAACGTTCCGGTCAAGGACGGCAAGGTCACCTCGGATGCCCGAATCACCGCCTCCATGCCGACCTTCGAGCACTGTATCAAGGCCGGCGCTCGCGTCATGGTGATGTCGCACCTGGGTCGCCCGGAGGAGGGCATCTACTCCGAGGAGAACTCGCTGGCCCCCGTGGCGGCCGATCTATCCGCCAAGATGGGTAAGCCGGTACGTCTGGTGAAGGATTATCTGGAGAGCGCCCCGCAACTGGCCGACGGCGAGCTGGTGCTGCTGGAGAACGTGCGCTTCAACAAGGGCGAGAAGAAAGACAACGAGGATCTCTCCAAGCAATACGCCGCCCTCTGCGACGTCTTCGTGATGGACGCCTTTGGCACCGCCCACCGCGCCCAAGCATCCACCCACGGCGTCGGCAAGTTCGCGCCGACCGCCTGCGCCGGTCTGCTGCTGGCCGAGGAGCTCGATGCCCTGAAGAAGGCCCTGGCCAATCCGGCCCGGCCCATGGTCGCCATCGTCGGCGGCTCCAAGGTTTCCACCAAGCTCACGGTGCTCGAGGCACTCTCGGAGAAGGTCGACCAGCTGGTGGTCGGTGGCGGTATCGCCAACACCTTCCTGGCTGCCTCCGGCTACAACGTCGGCAAGTCTCTGTGCGAGCACGACCTGATACCGACTGCCCAGGCGCTGATGGAGAAGATGACGGCGCGCGGCGCCACCATCCCGATCGCGGTCGACGTGGTGTGCGGCAAGAAGTTCGACGAAAACGAGCCGGCGGTGCTGAAGGATGCAGCGGACGTGGTCGACGACGACATGATCTTCGACATCGGACCCAAGTCCGCGGAGGAGCTTGCCGCGATCATCGCCAAGGCGGGCACCATCGTCTGGAACGGGCCGGTGGGCGTGTTTGAATTCGACCAGTTCGGCGCCGGGACCAAGACCGTCTCCATGGCGATCGCGAACGCCCCCGGCTTCAGCCTGGCGGGCGGCGGCGACACTATCGCCGCGATCCAGAAATACGATATCTACGACCAGGTGTCCTACATCTCCACCGCCGGCGGGGCATTCCTCGAGTATCTCGAGGGCAAGACACTCCCGGCCGTGGCGATGCTCGAGGCGCGGGCGAAGGATTAGGCGAGTGCGCTTGCCGACCGGCGCTCGCCGCTGCGTCCCCCGACCACCGACGCCGCTAATCCGGTCGCCGGCTCGGCAACAGAACGCTAAAGGTCACGGCGATGCCTAGGCGCACCAAGATTGTCGCAACGCTCGGTCCGGCGACCGACGCCCCGGGGGTCATGGATGACCTGATCGCCGCCGGCGTCGACGTGGCGCGGCTCAATCTCTCCCACGATACCCACGACCGTCACCGCGAGCGCATTCGCCATCTGCGCGAGAAATCCGGCGCCGCCGGCCGCGAGGTCGCCCTGTTGGTGGATCTGCAGGGTCCGAAGATCCGCATCGGACAATTCCGCGACGGCGCGGTCACGTTGGCCGCCGGAGACGCGTTTGCCATCGATGCCGCGTGCCCGCTCGAGGACGGCAACGGGCAGCGAGTCGGGACCACCTATCCGCAGCTGCCGGACGACGTACAGGCGGGAGACAATCTGCTGCTGGACGATGGGGCGATCGAGCTGCAGGTCGACGCCGTGGTCGAGCGTTGCATCGAGTGCACGGTGATCGCCGGCGGAACGCTCTCCGGCAGCAAGGGCATCAATCGCAAGGGTGGGGGCCTGTCCGCACCGGCGCTGACCGCGAAGGACGAAGAAGACATTCGCTTCGCCGCCGAGGTCGAGGCCGACTATCTCGCCGTGTCGTTCGTGCGCAACGGCGACGATGTGCGACTTGCTCGCGAGCTGTTTCACGAGGCCGGCGGCTATGGCGGCATCGTCGCAAAGATCGAGCGGGCGGAGGCACTGCGCGCCATCGACGACATCATTGCCGCCGCGGACGTGATCATGGTCGCGCGGGGGGATCTCGGAGTCGAGATCGGCGACGCCAAGCTACCCGCGGTGCAAAAGCACCTGATCAGCCGGGCGCGCGAGCTCAACAGTGTCGTCATTACCGCGACGCAGATGATGCAGTCGATGATCGAGAATCTGATCCCGACCCGCGCCGAGGTTTTCGACGTCGCCAACGCGGTGCTCGACGGCACCGACGCGGTGATGCTCTCGGCCGAGAGCTCGATCGGCCGCAATCCACCCAACGTGGTGGCCGCGCTCGATCGCATCTGCGTGGAGGCGGAGAAGCAGGCGACCCGCTCCAAGCACCGGCTCAACTCGGTGTTCGGGCGCGTGGACGAGGGGATCGCGATGGCCGCGATGTATACCGCGAATCATCTCGGCGTGAAGGCCATTGCCGCCCTGACGGAAACCGGCGCCACGGTGAAATGGATGTCGCGCATCAGCTCGGGAATCCCGATCTATGCCATGACCCGATTCCCGGCGACCCGAAGAAAGGTAAGGCTTTTCCGCGGTGCATATCCGGTAAGCTTTGACGTGGCGAGCACCGACATTCACGAAGTGAACGAAGAAGTAATCGAAGAGCTGCTGCGCCGAGGCACCGTGCGCGACGGCGACTTGGTGATTATCACCAAGGGCGACCGTTCCGGCGTCGAGGGGCAGACCAATATCATGAAGATCATGCGCGTTGGCGAGCACCGCTTGCTCACCGACGACTAGTTTCCCAACCAACCGTACCCGCGAATCGATACGAGGAGAACCAAATGGCCCTGATTTCACTGCGTCAGATGTTGGATCACGCCGCCGAGCACGGTTACGGCGTCCCAGCCTTCAACGTAAACAACCTGGAGCAGATGCGCGCGATCATGGAAGCCGCCGACGAGACCGACTCCCCGGTCATCGTGCAGGCCTCCGCCGGCGCCCGCAAGTATGCCGGCGCCCCCTTCCTGCGCCACCTGATCCTGGCCGCCATCGAGGAATGGCCGCATATCCCGGTGTGCATGCACCAGGACCACGGGACCTCGGCGGCCGTTTGCCAACGCTCGATCCAGCTCGGATTCAGCTCGGTGATGATGGACGGCTCCTTGGGCGAGGACGGCAAGACCCCCGCCTCCTACGAGTACAACGTCGACGTCACTCGCCGTGTGGTCGAGATGGCGCACTCGTGCGGCGTCTCGGTCGAGGGTGAGCTGGGCTGCCTGGGTTCGCTCGAGACCGGCATGGCCGGCGAAGAGGACGGCATCGGCGCCGAGGGTCAGCTCGACCACAGCCAGCTGCTCACCGACCCGGAAGAGGCCGCCGACTTCGTGCGCAAGACCGGTGTGGATGCACTCGCCATCGCCATCGGCACCTCCCACGGTGCCTACAAGTTCACCCGTCCGCCCACGGGCGACATCCTGGCCATCGAGCGCATCAAGGAGATCAACGCGCGCATCCCCAATACCCATCTGGTGATGCACGGCTCCTCGTCGGTTCCCCAGGACTGGCTGGCCATCATCAACCAGTACGGCGGCGCCATGGGCGAGACCTACGGCGTGCCGGTCGAGGAGATCGTCGAGGGCATCAAGCACGGCGTGCGCAAGGTCAATATCGACACGGATCTGCGCATGTCCTCCACCGGCGCCATCCGCAAGTTCCTGGCCGAGAATCCCAAGGAATTCGACCCGCGCAAGTACTTCGCCGTGGCCACCAAGGCCATGAAGGGCATCTGCAAGGACCGCTACGAGGCCTTCGGCACCTCCGGCAACGCGAGCAAGATCAAGGCACTCTCGCTGGAGGCCATGACCGCCCGCTACGCCAAGGGCGAGCTGGACCCCAAGGTCAACTGATCCCGGCCAGTCTGTAGCCGATCAAGGGGCGCTGCGGCGCCCCTTTTTTTGGGGTCGGATCGATCCCGTGGCGCGGTCCCGGCCTGCGATCCGGGCGTGCCGAGGCGCAACAAGATACGCGGGGGCAAGATCTGTTTCGACGCGCGAAAATCTTTCGCGTGACCCTGGAAATTAGGTTTAAAACCGTCGCGGTCGCGGCCATCGTTCGGCGAACAGCGCGGCAATGAGCACCATGACCGATACCGAGAAATATCCTTGTCCATGTTGCGGTCACCGGGTCCACGACTTGGAGCCCGGGTTTCATCAGATCTGCCCCATCTGCGGCTGGGAGGACGACCTCAGTCAACTGCGATTCCCGCAGATGCCCGGCAGCAGCAACGGGGTCTGTCTGCAGGAGGCGCAACGGAACTTCGAGGAGTATGGTGCGTCCGAGCGTCGCACCCGCGGCACCACCCGGGTTCCGGTCGACGGCGAGGAGCGCGAGCAGGGCTGGCGTCCGCTGGACGTTGCCCGCGACAACGTAGAGCAGCCGCGACGCGGGATTGCCTACGCCGACTCCTATCCCTGGCCGGACACGACTGTGCTCTACTACTGGCGGTCTACGTACTGGCGACGGGTGGTCGGGTAACCGGGTCGTCCGGATGATTTGGCGCTTGGCTGGCGGCTCATGGCTGGTTCCGGTCAGCGTTCGTAGGGTCAAGCGAAGCGGACCCACCAAAGCCATAGGCCTCGGCGGATCCGGCGCTAAGCCGTTGAAAATGGAGCGGTCCGGGAGTCGCGCCTCTCGGACCGCGAGCTGATTAAATGCCAGGACGGCATTTAATCAGCGTCTCCCTAAGGGGCGAGGCGCTGCACACGCCAGCCTCCATCCGGGCCGCGGACATACTGAAAGCGGTCATGTAGTCGGCTTTCTCGCCCCTGCCAGAATTCGAACATCTCCGGCTCGATTCGGAACCCGCCCCAAAAGTCCGGCAACGGGACGCTGCCATGGGCGAACTTTCGTTTCATCTCGGCCACCTTCATCTCCAACACCGAGCGCGAGGAGATAACCTGGCTCTGCGGTGACGACCAGGCGCCGATCTGGCTGCCCCGGGGCCGCGTCGTGAAGTACTTCAGCGAATCCAGGGACGATATCCGCGCCGCGACTCCCGTAATCTGCACCTGCCGAGCTAACGCAACCCAGGGAAAAAGCACCGAAACGTGTGAATTTCCTTCGATATGCTTCGATTTGCGGCTTTCATAGTTGGTAAAGAACACGAAGCCCTGGGTGTCATAGAGCTTGAGCAGGACCGTCCGGGCGTAGGGCTGCCCGTTCGCGTCCACCGTGCAGAGCGTCATCGCATTGGGCTCGGGCAGTCCGGTTGCGATCGTGGACGAATACCAGTCCTGGAACTGCTTGACCGGGTCCGGATCAAGCTCGCCTTCAGACAGACCGCGGTCCATCGCCTCGCGGCGGAATTCCTCCGGATTCACGTTCATGTGCCTTCCTCGGTCGTGACTGACGCCGCGTTCCCCGAGCTTAGCAGCACTAGGTCGAGCGTTCGCGAAACAGCGACGGGTCGAGATGATGGCGAGACAGCAGCTTATAGAATTCGGTGCGATTACGTTTCGCAAGACGCGCCGCCTTGGCGACGTTCCCATGCGAAACTTGCATGATTCGGACCAGGTAGTCGCGCTCGAATTGATTCTGCGCCTCGGCCAGCGGCACGATTTCACCCGTTCGCCCGCGCAGCGCGCGCTGCACCAGGGAGGTCGGAATGAGTGGCGTGGTGGCGAAGACCGCTACCTGCTCCACGATATTGCGCAGCTGCCGAACATTGCCCGGCCACGGGGCGGTCAAGAGCATCTCCATCGCCTCTTTGGAAAACCCGCCGCAGGGCTTCTTCAGGCGAGCGCGCGCGTTGGCAAGAAACTGATTCGCCAACAGCGGGATGTCCTCGCGCCGATCCGCCAATGCCGGCACCTCCAGCATCACCACATTCAGTCGATAATAGAGATCTTCTCTGAAAGTGCCTTCGGCGACCGCCTCATCCAAGTCGCGGTGGGTCGCCGAGATGATCCGAACGTCGATTGGCTCCGCGTTGCGGGCTCCGACCGCTCGAACTTCCTTCTCCTGCAGGACCCGCAATAGCTTGGTTTGAAACTCGAGCGGCATGTCGCCGATCTCGTCCAGGAAGAGCGTTCCGGTGTTCGCCACACGAAACAGTCCCAGGTGGTTCTGTATCGCACCGGTGAACGCCCCCTTCTGATGTCCGAAAAGCTCGGATTCCAGCAGCGGCTCCGGGATCGCGCCGCAATTGACGGGAACGAACGGACCGTCGCGCCGATCGCTCGCCTGGTGAATCGCCTTTGCCAGCAGCTCCTTGCCGGTTCCACTTTGACTCTGCAGCAACACGCTCACGTCGCTCACGGCCACTTGCGCGGCCTCTTCCAACAAGTGGCGCATCACCGCGCTTTCTCCGACGATCTCGCGCCGCCAGTCGCTCTCGGCGGTGGGTGCCGCTCGGGAGACGGTCGGTGTCCCGTGCTCGATCGCATCCCTAACGCAGCTTAGAAGCCCGACGCTGTCGAAGGGCTTCGTGAGGTAGCCGAAAATCCCCTTGCGAGTCGCCTCCACCGCATCCGGGATGGTGCCGTGCGCGGTTAGGATGATCACGGGCAGCGACGCGAATCGCTGCCGCAGGCGATCGAAGAGCTGAACGCCGTCCATGCCGTCCATGCGCAAATCGGTGATCACCAAGTCGACCTTACGCGCGCAGGCCTTACCCAGCGCCTCTTTTCCACTCTGCGCCGTTTCCACCTCGTAGCCATTGCTGCGAAGTCGAATCGAGAGCAGCCGCAGTAAATCCGGGTCGTCGTCGACCAGCAGGATCGTTTTATTTTTGATCATCATCGTTCTCCGGGGCCGGGGTCGGCGCGGGAGCCGGAATATTCACGGATCTTTGTGTTTCCGTGATGGTCTGTTCAATCTGTTTAAGCTGCTCCAATTGTGCCTCGAGACGTGCAACCTCGGCATTGAGCTCGCCTACCTTCGACTGCAGCGCGGTGTTTTCGTCTTTCATCGCAATGGTGGACTGCTTATTGCGGCCACTCGACGCGTTCACCCATTCCAGTTCGTCCAACAGATCACGCACCAGTTGGGCCAGGTCGCGATCTTCCTCGTTCTGGAACTCCAAGTCGCGGGAATACTCGTACAAAAGCCGGCGCGCCCGCGTGTAGTCGACGAACGGGGTGTCGGGCAGTGACAGGATGAGCGCGAGCATCAATTTGTGGCGTGCGCTTCCGCCCTGCGCGACTCGCCACTCCACCAGATAGAATTGCTCCAACTGCTTGTGCTCGGTCGCGGAGCGCAGCCAACCGTAGTACGCGAGGAGACTCGGCGGGGTCTGAAACCCCCCCGCCCATGGCTGATTCTCCTGCGTGGGCGCTTGTCCTGCCGCGCCGACCTCGGCCGATGCCGCGAGGCTGTGGCTGGACAGGAGTAGGACGGCGAGGTACAGGAGGCCCGGGCATTTGCTCATGCGGAAGGTTCCGAGGGAATCGACAGCCGGAAATGTGCGCCCTCCACCGAGTCAACGAGTTTGAGGGTTCCGTGGTGCAGCGCTGTATAGCGCTCGCTGATCGCCAAACCCAACCCGGTGCCCTTGACGTGTCCTTTGCGACGTCGCTTGCCCTGATAGAATGCTTCGAACACATGGGGTCGATCGTCTTCATCGATCCCCGGCCCTTGGTCTTTTACGTCCAAAACGGCGTACCCGCCGCGGACGCGCAGAGTCACTTGGATCACGCCCGCTTCGGGGGAGTAATTAATGGAGTTGGACAACAGATTGTCAACGATCGTGCGCAATTGCTCCGGATCGCCGAGAACCGTGGCGGGCTCCAGTCGTTGGCGAATGGTCAATCGGCGGGACAGTGAAAACATTCTTTGGGCCGAAATCGAATGCTCCGTTAGCGCGACGAAATCGACGACCGCGGAGCTTCTGAGTGAAACTTGCCCCAATACGGTGTTGAATTTCAATAAGTCTTCGATTTGCTTCTGTAGTTGGTGACTACTGGCGCGAAGAATGCCGGCAACCTCGGCTTGCTCTCGCGTTAGCTCGCCCACGATCTCGTCGCCGAGCAGCTCAACACCTTCGCGGATCGCCGTGAGCGGAGTCTTGAGCTCGTGAGATATATGCTGAAGAAACATTGTCTTCTGTTTCTCAAGCTCGTTCAAGTGTAGTCGGAGCGCATCCATTCG
Organism: Chromatiaceae bacterium; assembly: GCA_041736365.1. GTDB lineage: Bacteria > Pseudomonadota > Gammaproteobacteria > Chromatiales > Chromatiaceae > JBGSTR01. Next base: position 29,616 of record JBGSTR010000023.1, read on the forward strand.
GGCGCTGATTTCCTGGATGTCCTGGGGACCGCGGACTTGTACCGCACGCTTGAAATCACCCGAGCCGAGCCGGCGCACGGCGACGCCGATCTCTTTTAGCGGGCGGGTGATGAAGATGCTGAAGGTGATGCCCATCATGACGGCGAGTGGGATGAGCGCAATCGCTTGCAACAGCAGCAGTCGGCGAACCCTCGCGACCTGTTCCTGAATACGAACGGCATCCGCGGCTACCTGATGGCTTATTTCAAAAGGAACCGGGCGCGCGAGCTCGGAGAAGGGTGGTAACGAGAACGGATCGCCTGGTGTTTCCTCCGGCAGGGACGATTGCTCGAGAAGCAAGCGGTAGATATCGCGCTCGCGACTGCTTAGCTCGGATAGCCGCTTCAATGTGCCTTCTACGTGGACGATCCCCGATAGCGTTTGCAGGGTCTCGAAAAACTGGGGACGCTGGTCTTCGTAGATGGCAAGAAGACTCCGGTCGCGTAATACTAAGAACTGGGCGGCGCTCCGTTCCAGGGATAGAATTTGTGATAGTAAGATACGGCTTGACTGTACCGTTTGATTCGTATTCACAAGCATGCTTGTCATGCGCGAAGAAAGATCGCCGACCCGGACGATGGTATGAACCAAGGCCGCGATCAATGGCAATACGGCAAGGAAAAAGCCGACTAGGGTCAGCTGCAGAATCGAGGTCCGAATCGCGAGTTTCACGGCGAGGACAACCGCGATACTTCATCCGCTCCGGAACGCTCGGGAGACGACGCTTGCCGGCCGCCGATCCCCGTCTTGCCCCGGATCACGATCCGCGAGGAGCCGGGAGCGAAGCGTCGGTCGAGCGCCGGATAGAACAATGACGTGCCGAAACGAGCTTGTAGCGGCGACAAGGTGATATCGGGCCGAGCCTAGCCGCGACCCGACGCCCGCCGAGTGGACGCAGGCGCGCGCGGCCAACGATAAGCGGGACGGTGTGGCTAACCTCCGCTCCTCTCCATAGGAATTTTCGCGCGTCGTTGATCGGTCGCCGCGCCGAGTGCCATGGAATTGTTTCCGCTGCTCCGTCATGTTTGTCGCATCCGGTATTCCCGCGCGAGCCTTAGGAGGAGAATTCGGCGCCATTGCGTTAATGCTACGCATCGGCGCATCCATGAGCCTAACATTCCGTAGGGCTGTTTCCGCAGATTTTTTCCGCGATCCGGGCCGGGACGCGGCGCGGCGAGCAGCGCGCCGCCGAGAATGCCCGACTGCGAGCACGCCCTCTCGATGTGATGGCGTGCTCGCCTCGACGCTGAACGAGTTGCCCAATTCGATTCATGCGTTTAAGGTTGTCGGTTTGCACAAGAGGGCCGCGCAGGCCCCGCCAACGAAAACGCGGCCGACGCCGTGTTTTATCACCGAGATCCTGGTCAAGATGCTTGAGGTGGCGAATCTCGAATGTCGGCGAGGCGACCGGCTGTTGTTCTCCGGTTTGGACTTCGCTGTCGCCGAGGCGACCCTACTGCATGTGCGCGGGCGCAACGGCAGCGGCAAGACCACGCTGTTGCGCTCGCTGTGCGGTTTGTTCACCCCGGATTCCGGCGAGATCCGTTGGGGCGGCGACTCAATTCGCTCGCTGCGCGAGGACTACCGGCGACACCTGCTTTATTTCGGGCACCTCAACGGTATCAAGGGAGATTTGACCGGGGTCGAGAACCTGCGCGTAGCCGCGACGCTAGACGACGATCGGGTGAGCGACGACGCGATCTGGGCGGCGCTCGGTCGCATCGGTTTGGCGGGCTTCGAGGATTTGCCCACGCGCATGCTCTCCCAAGGCCAGAAGAAGCGCGTCGCTCTAGCGAGGCTGATCCTCAGCGGCGCCACTTTGTGGGTCCTCGACGAGCCGTTCACGGCGTTGGATCTGGACGCGGTTGACCTCTTGCAGGGCCTGATCGCGGGGCATGTGACGGGCGGCGGACTCGTGGTGCTGACGACCCATCAGGAAGTCGCGCTGACCTCCGGTCACATTCAGCGCTTGGAGCTCGGGGCCGGATGAGTAGTCGTTGAAGGTATTCTGGTGCATCCTCACGCGCGATCTGTCGCTAGCCATGCGCCGGCGTACGGACGTGTTGACCACGTTGTTCTTTTTCGTGATCGTAGTGAGCCTGTTTCCGCTGGGTGTGGGGACCGAAACCCAGGTTCTGCGCATTCTCGGTCCCGGCGTGGTCTGGGTAGCGGCGCTGCTGGCCTCGATGTTGGCGCTGGAACGCCTGTTCGCGGCCGACTACGAGGACGGAACCCTGGAGCAAATGCTGCTCACGGCGCAGCCGCTGTCGCTCCTGGTGCTGGCGAAGGTCGCCGCGCATTGGCTCCTGACCGGATTACCCCTGGTGTTGATCGCGCCCCTGGTGGGCATGCAGTATCACCTGACGGAAGACGCCATCGGCATCATGATGTTGTCGCTCTTGCTCGGTACTCCGGTGCTCAGCCTGATCGGCACTATCGGAGCGGCGCTGACGCTGGGGCTCCGCGGCGGCGGTATCCTGCTGTCGCTGCTGATTCTCCCGCTCTACATCCCGATCTTGGTGTACGGGGCCGGCGCGGTGGAGGTCAGCAGCGTAGACATCGCCGATACCAAGCCGTACCTGACGCTGCTGGGCGCGTTTCTGCTGGGGGCCTTGGTTCTGGCGCCGCCGGCGTCCTCGTCCGCACTGCGGATCTCTCTGGAATAAAACACGAAATAAGCGGTTTGTGATGGCCATCAATTGGTTTAAGTTTGCGTCTCCGGCGACCTTTTATCCGCTTGCGGGGCGCTTGGTGCCGGTGTTTTGGGTGCTGGCCGCGGTGCTCACCCTGCTCGGGTTGTACTGGGGTTTTTTCGTGGCGCCCGATCAGCTCGGCGGCACCAACCCGCAAAAGGAGTACTACCGCATCATCTTCATCCACGTGCCCGCGGCTTGGATGTCGATGTGGCTCTACATGGTCATGGTCGGTTGGGCGGCGATCGGTTTGGTGTTCAACACCAGGCTCTCGTTCATGTTCGCCAACGCCATTGCCCCGACAGGCGCCATCTTTACGCTAATCGCGCTGTGGACGGGATCCTTTTGGGGGCGGCCCAGCTGGGGCACCTACTGGGACTGGGATCCGCGGCTGACCTCGGAGCTGATCCTGTTTTTCCTGTATATCGGCTATATCGCGCTGCATTCGGCGATCGACGATACCCGGCGTGCGGACCGCGCATCGGCACTGCTCGCCATCGTCGGTCTGGTGATGGTTCCGGTGATCTTTTGGTCCATCAACTGCCCGGATCCGAACCAGTGCGCGGCCCTGCATCAACGCTCGGGTCTCGGCCGCGTTGATGGCGATATCCTTTTCGGCATGCTGGCGGTAACGCTTGGATTTTGGATGTATTCGTTCGCGACGTCGCTGACGCGCCTGCGGGGCATCATTTTGACGCGCGAGTCCGACACTGTTTGGGTTCAGGACGTGCTGAAGCGGGAGGCGCAGGCGTGAGCGATTTCCTATCCCAGGGCGGATACGCCCAATTCGTATGGGGTGCCTATGGCATGACCGCCCTACTTTTAGTGGCCGAGGTTCTGCAGCTGCGGCGAGAACGGCGAACCATTTTGTCGCGGCTAGGTCGATTGATGCGTATGCGTGTCCCCGGAGGAAACCCATGAAAGCACGACAGAAGCGGCTGCTGTTGGTCGGAGTGGCCATCGTCGGCGTCGGCGCGGCGGCCGCGATGGCGCTGAATGCATTGCAGAGCAACATCTCCTATTTCTTCAGCCCGTCGCAGGTGAAGGCCAACGAGTCGCCCGAGGACCACGTGTTTCGTCTCGGTGGACTGGTCACGGAGGGCACCGTGAAGCGCCGCGACGACGGGCTGACGGTCACGTTTGACGTCACCGACCTCGCCCAGACCGTCACCGTTGCCTACACCGGCATCCTGCCGGACCTTTTCAAGGAAGGGCAGGGCGTGGTCACCAAGGGGCGCATGGGGCCGGACGGGGTGTTCGTGGCCGACGAGGTGCTGGCGAAGCATGACGAGGAATACATGCCGCCGGAGGTCGCCGATACGCTGAAGACCGCGCACGTCAAGGGCGTTACCGAAACCGTCACGCAGACCGCGCAGAGCGGGGCGGTGGCCCGATGATCCCCGAGCTCGGTCATTTCGCACTGGTCTTGGCCCTGGCATTGGCACTGGTTCAGGCCAGCGTGCCGCTGTTGGGCTCCTACACCGGCAACCGCCGTTGGATGTCCACCGCGCGGTCGCTTGCATGGGGACAGTTTACCTTTCTCGTCATAGCCTTCCTGGCCCTCCTGCAAGCCTTCCTGACCAACGACTTCTCGGTGGTCTATGTTGCTACGAACTCCAACACGCTCCTGCCGGATATCTACAAGGTTTCCGCGATATGGGGCGCCCACGAGGGATCGCTTTTGCTGTGGGCCTTGTTGCTCTCCGCTTGGGGGGCCGCGGTCGCCACATTCAGCAGGAATCTCCCGCTGAGCATGATCGCGCGCGTGATCTCGGTGCAGGGCATGATCGCGATCGGCTTCCTGCTGTTCATGCTGCTCACCTCCAATCCGTTCGATCGCGTCTTTCCCGCCCCGCTGGAGGGCCGGGACCTCAATCCGTTGCTGCAGGACTTTGGGCTCGCGATCCATCCCCCGATGCTCTACATGGGCTACGTGGGATTCTCTGTGGCGTTCGCGTTCGCCATCGCCGCCCTGCTCGGCGGCAAGCTGGACGCCGCTTGGGCGCGCTGGTCTCGCCCCTGGACGACCGTGGCCTGGATCTTCCTTACGATTGGCGTCGCGCTGGGGTCTTGGTGGGCCTACTACGAGCTGGGTTGGGGCGGCTGGTGGTTCTGGGACCCGGTCGAGAACGCATCCTTCATGCCCTGGTTGGTCGGTACCGCGCTGATCCACTCGCTCGCGGTAACCGAGAAGCGCGCAGCCTTTAAGAGCTGGACCGTGCTGCTCGCCATCTCGGCCTTCTCGCTGTCGCTTTTGGGCACCTTCCTGGTGCGCTCGGGCGTGCTCACCTCGGTGCACGCCTTCGCGACCGATCCCACTCGCGGCACCTTCATCCTGGTGTTTCTCTGCATCGTGATCGGCGGCTCCCTCGCGCTCTATGCGTGGCGAGCTCCGGCCGTGTCCGGTGGCGGGCGTTTCGATCTGGTCTCCCGCGAGAGCTTTCTTCTGGCGAACAATCTGCTGCTCGCGGCACTGGCGACGCTGGTGCTCTTCGGCACCCTTGCGCCGCTGATCTACGAGGCGGCGGGCTGGGGCAAGATTTCGGTGGGCTTCCCCTGGTTCAACAAGATGTTCATCGCCATCACGCCCTTCCTGGTGCTCGCCATGGGAATTGGACCGCTGGCGCGCTGGAAACAGGATGAGGGGCTGTTTGCCCGACGCGACCTGTGGGTCGCGGCGGCCATCAGTGTCGTCGTCGCCGCCGTCGCGTTCCTGCCGGCCGTCAACGACGGGCATTTGCTGGTCGGACTGGGTGCCGGACTCACGGTCTGGCTGGTGACCACGCACCTGATTGGCCTCGCCGATCGACTGCGTCACAAGAGCGGACTCAAGGGCATCTGGGCGGACATGGCCGGCAACAGTCGAAGCTACTACGGCATGCTGCTGGCCCACCTAGGCGTCGCCTCCTTCATCGTTGGTGCGACCATGGTGTCCAACTTCGGTACCGAGACCGACATCCGCATGTCCCCCGGGGCGGTCATGGAAACCGCGGGATACACGTTTAAGTTCAACGGCGTAAAAACCGTTCCAGGGCCCAACTACAGCGCCCAGCGCGGTGAGTTCATCGTCTCCAAGGACGAACGCGAGATCACGGTGCTGCATCCCGAGAAGCGCACCTATTTCACCTCCAGCCGGCCCATGACCGAGGCCGCCATCGACGCCGGTTTCCTGCGCGACATCTACGTCTCGCTCGGCGAGCCGGTCGGCGATCAAGGCGATTGGGCGCTTCGGGTCTACTACAAGCCCTACGTGCGTTGGATCTGGTTGGCCGCCATTCTCATGGCGCTCGGTGGCCTCCTGGCCGTGACCGACCGGCGCTATCGCATGGTCCGCAGCACGACGCGCGTCCCC
>JBGSTR010000029.1:0-2384 GCA_041736365.1 Chromatiaceae bacterium
GGCCGCGCTCGGATCCATCCCGGGCCGCATCCGCAGCGCCTTGATCCAGCGCCGCCCGAAGCTCGCGCACTCCAGCGGCGACTCCTCGCCGTGAAACTGCAGCAGCTCCAGGGGGACCAACTCCAAGACCCGTCGCACTTGCTCCGGCGGGGCATCCACGAACAACCCGACAACGCTGACGAAGGGGGGCAGTTGCTCGCACAGGCGGCGTGCCAGGTCCGGTGTTACGGCACGAGGACTCGCGGGATGAAAGACCAGACCGATGGCATCGGCCCCGGCGGCTACCGCGCACTGGACATCCGCCTCCCGCGTCAGACCGCAGATTTTAACCCGGGTACGCATTGCCGGTGAACCTTTGCCAGGCGGGTCCAACATGCCCGCCGGGGCATCGATACCAGCTTCTCAGGCGGTAGACAAGCTGCGCAGGGGATCGTCGCCGTCGCCTTGGGGCAATCGGAAGGCGGCTGGATAGTCGGCGCGCACGAAATACAGCCCCTGGGGCGGCGCCGTGACGCCGCCGAGCCTGCGGTCGCGCACCGCCAGCAGCTCGCCGGTCCATTCGACCGGTGCATCGCCGCGCCCGATGGCGATCAACACCCCGGCGATGTTGCGCACCATGTGGTGCAGGAATCCGTTGGCGCCGACGGAGAGCTCGATCACGTCGGCCTCGCGACGCACGCTCAGATAGTGCAGGGTTCGGATCGGACTCTTCGCCTGGCAGGCGACGGCGCGAAAGCTTGAGAAGTCGTGCACGCCGACCAGTGCCGAGGCCGCCGACTGCATTCGCTCCAGATCCAGCGCTTGATGTATCCACACCGCGCGATTGCGCTCCAGCGCGGATCGGGTGCGGCGCGCCAGGATTCGATAGCGGTAGTGGCGGGCAACGGCGCTGAAGCGGGCGTGGAAGGTCTCTTCCACCGGGGATGCCCAACGCACGCAGCAATCGGGGGGCAGGTTGACGTTGGTGCCGAGGACCCAGGCGCGCTCGCTGCGCTTGGCACCCGACTCGAAATGGATGACCTGCTCCAGCGCATGGACGCCGGCATCCGTGCGTCCGGCGCAGTGCACGGTAACCGGGTGGTCCGCGACGGCGCCGATCGCCGACTCGATGCAGGACTGGACGCTGCGAACCCCGCTGCGTTGCGCCTGCCAGCCATGAAAATCGGTGCCGTCGTATTCGACACCCATGGCCACGCGAACGCTGCTCAAGCGCGGCTAGCTCGCGGCGTCGCAGCGACGATGAATCCGCTCGCGGTCCGGGGTGAGTGCGCCAACCGTGCGACCACGCTTCCTTAGCCCAGCCGTCTGAGCATTTCTTGGGCCTCGTCGCGCTGCTGCTCGCTGCCCTCGGTGACCACCTCCTCGAGAATGCCCTTTGCCGATTCCCCGTCCTCCATCTCGACGTAGGCGCGTGCGAGGTCGAGCTTGGTTGCGATCTCGTCCCACAGACCCGAATCCATCTGCCACTGTGACGACAACAGATCACTCGAGGCGTCCAGGATCTCGCTGCTTACGCCATCCACCAAGCTCGTGCTCGCCGGGAACAGCTCGGTCTCGCTACCCACCGCATGCAACGCCGGACGGGGTGGCGCCGGTTGCTCGGACTCGGTGTCCGTCGTCGGCAGATCCTGCGTCGCCGCGGAGCCGCGACTGGCATCGACCAATGAATCCAGATCGACGTCGCTGGCGGCGCGCAGATCATCGATGGTCAGCTCCAGATCGCCGCCGCCGAAATAGCTGGTGCCGCGCGGTATCGTCAGGTCGTCCTCATAGCCGATCTCCTCTGAATCCTCCGGCAAGTCGAGGTCGCGGCTGATCGGGTCGTTGTCCAGGGACAGGGGGCCGTCGTCGTCATCCAGTGCCGACTGCGCGGCTACCGGTCGCAGCGCGGCGATCCGAGGCTGACCGCTCAGGGTCCCCGAGTCCTCGCCGACGTCCAGCGACAGGGGACCGTCGTCTTGCAACGCGAAGGATTCGGCCGCGTCCGGAGTGGTCTTGTCTTGCGTGGTCGCGGCCGCCTCGTCCTGCGAAGGGCCGGCTAGCCCCGCGGCCACCTGGTTCTTCAGCGCCTGCCACTGCTCCGGATACATCTGATGGCCGCCGGCGGACTCGATCTCGAGCAGCAAGGGATCCAGCGCCGCGCGATTGCGTGCGCCGACATAGGTCTCGGCAAGCTTGAGCTTCACGTCCAACCGGCCGGGGGATTGATCGATCTCGTCTTGCAGCAGCGCTTCGGCCTCGCGATAGCGGCCGTAGGCAATATAGACATCCGCCTCGGAGATGACATCGGATTCGTCGGCTTCCATCTCGCCGTTGATCAAGAAGGTCGAGATGGGGGTGGATTCGGCCGGCGAGCGGTCCGCGCGTCGCGGCATCGGCGGGCG
>JBGSTR010000039.1:0-2345 GCA_041736365.1 Chromatiaceae bacterium
GGCGACGGTCAGCGCGGGCAGCCACCCGGGACCGGTGCACATCAACCTTCCGTTCCGAGAGCCGCTGGTACCCGCCGGCGACTGCCTAGAGGTACCTCAAGCGCTCGACCCGCAAGAGCTCGACCGGGGGACTTTCAGGTCACCCCAAGCGGCGTCGGTCTTCGCTGCTCCGACCGGGCTGGAGCAGCAATTCCGAGGCCGCGGACTGATCTGCTGCGGTCCGGGAAGCGCTTCCCGCGGCTTTGCCGATGCACTCTGGCACTGTGCCGAGTCGCTCGGCATTCCGGTGCTTGCCGACCCGCTATCGAATCTTCGTTGGGGCGGCGAATCGCGGACTCGGATCACCCGCTACGACAGCTTCCTGCGCAATCGGGCAGTCGCACGTGCACTCAAGCCCGACTGGGTGCTGCGCATCGGCCGGGTCCCGGTCTCCAAGACGCTGGGCGATTGGCTCGACGGGGTGCCCGCAATCCTGGTCGACGCGGGCGGACGCTGGTGCGATCCCAGCCACGACGTGCGCTGTAGAATCGCGGCGGACCCTGCACTGTTCTGCGATTGGCTGTCCGACTCGGCGCTGATCAAAGTCGAGCCGGATTGGGTGGAGCAATGGCACCGGACCGAGCAGCGGTTGGATCGGCTGGCGGCGGAATATCTGGCCCAGAGTCCTTGGTGCGAGCCCCAACTGATCGTCGATCTGCTGGGGCATCTGGCCCCCGCGGACGGGCTACTCGTCGCCAATTCGCTACCTGTCCGGCAGCTCGACACCTGGTCGGGGGCGCGCGAGCCCGCGCTCACGCTATTCGGCAATCGCGGTGCAAGCGGGATCGACGGTCAGCTCTCGACCCTCGCCGGATTGAACGCCGGGGGTACGCCGACCACCGCGCTGCTCGGCGACCTGGCCTTCCTGCACGACCTAAGCGGCTTGGTTCTGGCGCGCCGGCTCGACCGGCCGTGCATTGTCTTGAATAATGGCGGTGGTCGAATCTTCGACTATCTGCCGCAGCAGGGTCTGCCGGGTTTCGAGGCGCTGTGGCGCACGCCGGTCGAGGTCGATCTCCGGGCGCTGGCGCGACCATTCGGGATCGACCACCACGAGGTCAGCGACGGCGCGGGGTTCCGGCAAGCGATCGAGCAGTCGCCGGACCGCTCGCGCGGCGCGCTCATCGAGGTGCGAATCGATGCCGAGCGCAGCCGTAGCGTCCATCTGGAGCTCTGGCGAAACATCCGCGACGGCGAGCTCAACTCCGCTTGACGAGGTCAGTATTGGACGTGAACGAGAATCAGCAGCAGCCCACCGAGCCGACGGCTCACTGGGAGACGCCGTCCGGTGTCGCCTACGGCGACATCCTCTACCAGCACGCCGGGCGGGTCGCAAAGATCACCATCAATCGCCCGGAGGTGCGCAACGCCTTTCGACCGGTGACGGTAAGCGAGCTCATCGACGCCTTCCACCGCGCCCATCACGATCCGAACATCGGCGTGATCGTGCTCACCGGCGCCGGTGACAAGGCCTTTTGCTCCGGCGGGGACCAACGCATTCGCGGCACCGAGGGCTATCGCGACGATGCCGGCGTCGAGCACCTGAACGTGTTGGAGCTGCAACGGCAGATTCGCTGCCTACCGAAACCCGTGGTGGCGATGGTCGCCGGTTATGCCATCGGCGGCGGCCACGTGCTGCATCTGGTCTGCGACCTGACGATTGCCGCCGACAATGCCCGCTTCGGCCAGACGGGTCCCCGCGTAGGAAGCTTCGATGCCGGCCTGGGGGCCGGCCTGCTCGCGCGCGCCATCGGCCTGAAGCGGGCCAAGGAAGTCTGGTTCCTGTGCCGGCAGTACGACGCGGCTCAGGCGCTCGCCATGGGACTCGTCAACACCGTGGTGCCGCTACGCGAGCTGGAGGCCACGACGCTGGAGTGGTGTCGCGAGATGCTGCAATTGTCGCCGACCGCGTTGCGCGTACTGAAATCAGCCTTCAATGCCGAGACCGACGGTCTGGCCGGGATCCAGGAGCTAGCCGGCAATGCCACCGCCTTGTTCTACACCACCGCCGAGGCTCAAGAGGGTCGCGATGCCTTCCTCGACAAGCGTCCGCCGGATTTCGACCGTTTCCGCCGGCGGCCCTAGCCACATGGGTAGGCTCCGGCTGTCTATCACGCGCTGGCTCGCCGCGGCGCGGCCCAAGACCCTATTGCTGGCGGTGACGCCGGTAGCCGCCGGAATCGCGCTGGCTGGATTCGAAACCGGTCGGTTGGCACCCTGGACGGCGCTGGCGACCGTGCTCGCGGCGGTTGCGATTCAGGTCGGCACCAATCTCTACAACGACGCCGCGGATTTCGAGCGCGGCA
>JBGSTR010000055.1:0-1550 GCA_041736365.1 Chromatiaceae bacterium
GCAGGATCATCGCCGAGTCCATCGCCGCGGCCGTCGCGGGGCTACGCCTGAGTGTTCCAGTGGCCGCCGTCATCACGCCGGTCGCGGCCGGCGGAACCGCTGGCGGGAGCATGGCGGACGAGGTCGCCAAGCAGGCGGCGAAGACCGGGCGCCGCCCGTCATCCTGACAACGGTTTGCCGCTGGCTTGAGGAATTTCGGAACTGTTCCGAAATTCCTCAAGCCCCACCCGCCGACCCGCCGAAGCCCGCGGGGACGTTGTTGCTGCAAGCGTGCTTGCAAAAATCCCCAAGACAGTTTGCAAGTGGCTTGAGCAATTTCGACACTGTGTCGAAATTGCTCAAGCCCCACCCGCCGACCCGCCGGAGCCCGCGCACGCGTGCACCCCGGAAGAACAGGCCCAACTCGACGCCGCGCACGCCCGGATCGCGGACGCCCTGAGCGACCTCGCGCGGACGCAACTCCGCTTAGGTTGTGTTTCTCCGTGTCGCTCCGTGCTACGATTCGGTGTGTCGCCGTGTCGCTAAGTGTCTGAGAAGCCTTGCCAAGGTTGGGGTCGCGAGTTCGAGTCTCGTTTCCCGCTCCACTTTCTCTTTAGGTCATTGATTTATCTCCGGTAGAGTGCCGCCACGGCGAACGGGTTCCCCTGATTGAGGGTTCTGTTCGTTTCGCACCTCGGGAGACTTCGATGCCTACCCTCTGCGCCGTGATCGAGACCTTCGTGGCGTCGCGCGAGCCAGAGCGGGCCACCCTCGCCCGGCTCGATTTCTGGATCGAGATTCGCGGGGTCCGAGAGCTGTCCGCGATCACCCCCGAAGACTTCGACGCTGCCTTGGTGCGGCTCTCCCAGCGCGGACGCTTGGTCCCGCGCCGCGGCAAGGAAACCCTCCCGTCGGGTGCGCCGCTTGCCGGTTCCACCTTCAACTGCTACATCTCGCCGCTCGGGAGCGTCTACCGTTGCGCCCGACGTTTGCGCTTGCTCCTGCGCGCCTATCTCCTGCCTGTCGCCGATGCTGCGGCCGGGAGCGCGCGTTGCCCGAGGCGATGGAGCAGATCGCTGCGGGCATGCGCACGAAGAGCCGGCCCACCGGTTGGCGCAAACCCGCGCGTGCTCCAGCCAAAGCAGCAAGCATTCGATCCCTAGCGGTACGTCCGCATCTGCCCGACCACCACACCCTGGATCGCGACGTCCTCCGGCGCGAATACGGTCGGCGACAGCTCTCGATTCGCCGGGAACAGGGTCACCCGCCCCGGCTCCTGGAGAATTCGCTTGAGGGTGGTCTCCTCCCCGCGGATGAGGGCCACCACGATCGCGCCGTTGCGGGCCGTGTCGCGGTGCTCGACGACCACATAGTCCCCATCCAGAATGCCGGCCTCGCACATCGAGTGCCCCGTCACCTGCAGGACGTAGCAGGGCTTGGTGGTGCGCAGTCGCGGCGGAACGTCCATCGTTTCCGCTTGGGGCAGGGCCTCGATCGGGCGCCCGGCGGCGATCTTGCCGAGGAACGGCAGCGCGTCCCCATCGGGCGCCTGCGCGACCGGGCGGATGCCG
>JBGSTR010000056.1:0-1857 GCA_041736365.1 Chromatiaceae bacterium
TCGTCGCCCCCGGCGCGCAGGCCCTGCACCCGGTCGTCCACCTCCCCGAGTGCGCTGAGCACCAATACCGGGGTGTCGCGCCCGTCCGCACGCAGCATCCGAACTACCGCCAAGCCGTCGCGGCCGGGCAGCATCCGATCCACCACCAGGACGTCGTACTGCCCGGTGAGCGCGAGATGCAGGCCGTCCTCGCCGTCGGCGGCATGATCCACCACGTGCCCACTCTCACCGAGCCCCTTCGCCAGATAGGCGGCGGCCTCGCGGTCATCTTCGATCAGCAGGATGCGCATCTCGCCGTAATCAGGCAGGTGACGGGCTACTCGCGCCCGCGTCACCGCTGCTTCGCGCCGATCGCCGGGAGGTCGCTGGATTGATCCCCTCCGGCACGCCATCCATCCACCCGGAAGCTCACCGGGAGCAAGCAAGCTGGGTGCAAACGGTCTCGGGGCGAGTCCCGGAAGGATCGCTCATGCGGCCGCAAGCCGAGGGTACGCGGCCGTCTGGCGCGTGACCCGCGTATAGAGTGTCTCCAGGCTGCCGCCGACCGGCTGGATCTCAGAGAACCTCCACCCCTTGGCAAGCAGCGAAACCCAGAGGTCGGGCAGCGGCGTGCGGCAGCTCGGATCGATCGACAGGTGCCACCACTCCCCCTTGCACTCGCCAATGGTGATGCCCGCGGGCAGGGTCCCGCCCTTGGGGATGTCCTTCATGCGCAGCCAGTAGCCTTGCCCGGCCGCCTCGCGAGCAACCAATTCGGCCCGGGTGCCTTCCAGCACCGTGCGCCCGCGCTCAAGGATGCTGGCGCGGTCGCATAGTCGGTCGATGTCGTCGGAGATGTGGGTAGAGAGGAGGATGGCGATTCCCTGCTCGTGTGTGAGGTCAAGGAGCAGATCATGGATCTCGCGCCGTCCGCGCGAATCGAGGCCGCTGGTGGGCTCATCCAGAATCAGCAGCTCCGGGGCCTGGACCAGGGCGCGCGCAAGGGCGAGTCGTGTGCGCATGGCGCCGGTGAATTGACCGATGGGCTTTTCGGTCAGCTCGCCGAGACCGACCCGCCGCAGCAGATCCTCTGCCGACTGCCGGACGCCGCCGAACAGACCGGTGTACCAGCGCAGGTAGCCGGGCCCGCTCATTCCCTCATAGAAACCAGCCCGCTCCGGCATGACGCCGATGCGCCGTCGCATGGCGAGTGAATCGGTCTCGGGGGGGGTATCGAACAGCGTCAGAGTCCCCGTGTCGGCCCGGTAGAGATCCAACAGCACGGCGATGGTGGTGCTCTTGCCCGCCCCGTCGGGACCCAGAAGCCCGCAAATCTCGCCCCGGTTCAGGTGCAAGCTGACATCCCGCAAGATGGGGCGGCCGGAAAGGGTCAGCTTGAGGTGGTTTGCATCGATTAACATGGCGACTCGCAGAAGGTTGGCGGTTTGACTAGATCAACGGGCTTTCGGCCCGCCCCGGATACGTCAGCCCTACTGCCCTTGGCTCTCGTCGTCGGCGTCCTCATCGGGTCCGTCTCGACTATTCTCCCGTCCCTCGCTCTTGTGTCCGGGCCTCTTGCCCAGAACTTGGCCGTTGCCCGCATCGATCTTGAGCTGCGTCTCCGCGCCCTGGTCATCGATCAGGTCAACCTTCCACACCAGGTAACCGTTCTTCGTGACCAGCTTGGTCTCGACGACCGTGCCCGGGTGCGTTTCCTCGGCAATGGTTGCGGCCTGGGCCGAGTGGATCCTCGCCGCGGCCGCAAGGGTTGGCTTGTCGTCCGCGGTTACCTTGATCGACCCCTGATGCGCACCGGCGCCCGCTTGACCCTCCAAACGGGCACCCGCGCCGCGGCCGTGCACCACGGCCGGTGCCTGC
>JBGSTR010000057.1:0-3659 GCA_041736365.1 Chromatiaceae bacterium
CGACCTCGAGTCCGCGCCCATCGCCGAGGATCGCGGCCCGCTCCATCACCGACGCCAGCTCGCGGACGTTGCCGGGCCACGGGTAGGCAAGTAGCTGGGAGATGTCGTCCATGCTCGGTGCCTGCGTCGGAAGCCCGAGCCGGTTGGCGGCCCGCGCCGCGAAGTGAGCCGCCATCGCCGGGATGTCCTGAGGTCGCTCCCGCAGGGGCGGCAGATGGATCGGAAAGACGTTGATGCGATACCACAGATCCTCGCGGAAGCCGCCCTCGCGCGTCATCGCACGCAGATCGCGATGGGTAGCCGCGACCACACGCACATCGACGCGCAACGCTTGCTGTCCCCCGACCCGGTGGAAGCTGCCGTCCTGCAGGATGCGCAACAGCCGCACCTGGACCCCGTGCGCGAGCTCGCCGATCTCGTCGAGAAACAGGCTGCCGCCGTCGGCGCGCTCGAACCAGCCCTTACGCAACGCCGAGGCCCCGGTGAAGCTGCCGCGCTCGTGCCCGAACAGCTCCGAGTCCATCAGCTCGGGAGAGATCGCCCCGCAGTTGACTCGCAGAAACGGCCCCGCCGCCCGCCGCGAGCCGGCATGAATGGCCCGCGCCACCACCTCCTTGCCGGTCCCGGTCTCGCCGAAGATCAGCACCGGGGTGTCCGCCCGCGCCACCAGATCCACCCGTCGCATTACCTCCTTCAGGCCGGATTCGGCGCCGACCACGGTCTCTGCAATATCCTGACGCCCCAGACGCGCGAGCAACGACTCGCGATCCGCCTCCGCCGCCTCCCGCAGCGTGGAAAGCTCGCGCACATACAGATCATTCTGAACCGCCACCGCGACCGGGTCGAGCAGCGCGGCGAGCATGGGCGCGTGCTCGAGACCGAATGCAGCCGGGTCGTCGGCACCGAGGACCAGGAACCCGATGGGGTCGCCCTCGAGCATCAGGCCCCCGGCCAGCACCGCGCCGTCGAAGCCGTCGGGCAGCAACCCCGGGACCTGTTCGCGAACGCCGGCCGCTGAATCGCATAGGACCGCGTGCGTCGAGCACCATTGGACCAGTCGCTGCGCCTGTGCGGTCCCCATTCCGCGAAAGGAATCGCGCGGCGGCGAGACTCCCGCGACGGCCAAGATCTCGAGCCGCGCCCCCGCCAGATCAATGCGTGTTACCAAGATCCAGTCGACCGGCAGCCGATTGCTCAGGACCCGCAGGATCTGACGCGCGGATTCTTCGATGCGGATATGCCGGCAGGCTTGCTGCCAGACCTGAAGCAACAGCGGGACGAAGCGATCCATTCCAAGCAATGACGGAATAACCAGGAAATATGCTCAGAAGGTTAGCTTATTTGCGAGCTGGTCACCGGATCGAGCACCGCCAGCCGGTGGCGTATCCGCTGAATCCGCGCCATCGCTAGCTCGGCACCCAGTCCAGCGAACCCCGTAAGAAACGGCACGAAAAATGGAGACTGATCGTCGAGGCCACGGTCTCGAAAGGTCGATCAGTCAACATGGAGGAAAGCTAATGGTCCGCGAAGCCGTTTCGTCCCTAGGAAGTTTCTACGCCTGGCACCGTCGCCGCGTGATGCTATGGCTGGCGCTGGTCACCGCTGTGGTCGCCTTGTTCCTGTTGCACGGGGCGCTGCCGGAATGGCAAGTGCTCCCTGCCTATCTGAATTCGGTGTCGGCGCAAGCCCTAATCGCCATCTTCGTCGCGGCGCTGCTGTGCGAGTACGTGGACTCCGCCCTGGGGATGGGCTACGGAACGACCTTGACGCCGCTGCTCCTGATCGCCGGATTCGAGCCGATGCAGATCGTCCCGGCCGTGCTCTTCTCCGAGCTACTGACCGGCATCACGGCCGGAGCCCTGCATCATCGCGACGGCAACGTGGATCTGCTGCGCGACCTGCAAGTCCGTCGCACGGTGCTGTTGCTGACCCTGCTTAGCGCCGTCGGGGCCATCCTCGCCGCCGTTGTCGCCGTGAACATCCCGAAGTTCTGGTTCTCGCTGGCCATCGTCGTCATCGTCGTGAGCATGGGCGTTCTGACCTTGGCAACCGCCAACCGTCGCATCCCCTATCGCGCCGGAAGTATCGTCACGGTGGGCTTGGTCGCGGCGTTCAACAAGGCACTCTCCGGCGGCGGCTACGGCCCGCTGGTCACTGCCGGCCAGGTGGTGTCCGGGATGCCGGCGAAACACGCGGTCGCCATTACCTCCGTCTCCGAGGCCTTCACCTGTCTGGTCGGCCTGATCGCCTACTTCGCGCTCGGCCGACACCTCGATTGGGCCTTAACGACCCCGTTGGTGCTCGGCGCGATGCTCTCCGTGCCGATGGCCACCCTGACCGTGAAGCGCATGCCCGAGGGCCTGATTCGCAGGGCGGTCGGGGCCATGACGCTAATCCTCGGCGTCGTGTCTCTTATGAAACTGATGGGCTAACCGAAGAGACAGGTCGGACGGCAACTTGCAAGCGGGCCCCGGGCGGGCCCGCATTCGCACCGCCCCGCGCGTTCGTGCTTGCGCATTGCGTCCCGGGGAACGGGCGATCAACTAAGGGTTTAGGCCCTGCTCGAGCTCGAGGGCTCGCTGCTTGGTCATGACGCGCATGCATTCCGCTGCGGCAACCTGGCTGATGGTTCCCTGACCGCCGGCATAGAACCCACAGTTCGCGTCGCGGTACTTGATCCACAGTCGCTGAACATCGCGTAGCGCCTGCTTTTGGTCCCCCTCCTCCTGCGCTATAAGGGCCTTGTATGCCTTGTTGAGCCTGCCGTCCCAGGTCTTGGTCAGAGCGGCGGTACAGTCGACGATACCGGTTGTGGATTTGTCGCTGCACGTAGCGTACTCGGGTCCGTACCATTCCCCACTTTCCGCATGCGCGGCAGCGGTGACAGCGAGAAGAATGCACAACGTTGCTTGTCGCATCGCCTTCTAGGCTCCGCAGGTTGTTTAACACATTCGGGATGAAAGCGGATGGTATATATAAGGGTTAGGATCGGGACGTGGCCGTCGGTTCCCTCCGGGTCTGTCCCGGTTTCCCGCTATTTTCTCTTATCGATCCCTTCCCCGTCGATCCCCCTCAGCCAGAATAGAATTAGTCTAGACCATGACTTATGGCAATAGCTTCCACAGTACCTATAATTACCGTTCGCAACGAATATCCTGTCTCGCTTTGCTTTCGCACTGTTCCATATCCGCTCCAACGTATCGACCTCAATATTCCCCAGAGACTCCCTAAAATGGCAACAAAAACCAACATCGCCGCGTTCCGAAACGAAGATCTCGTTGGTAGGCTTCACGCATACTGGCTTATCGAGCCTTCCTCCCAATGCCCAACTCTCGAAGAGCTGTAAGTTCTCGATTTCAATGTTACTATTTTTCGCTTTCACGGCGTACGTCCTGGCTAGCTCTTTCTTAACCGTTTCTTTGTTCCTCGGTATCAACGAAACATCAAAGAAAAAGCTTACCTTGTCGACCCCCAGATCGTCGCAAAATTCGACAAACTGGCTCATTTCATGAATATTCCCTGGATCCGTGAAGTTAATGAGCCGATGACTCGCGCGATTGAATACGACGTCTCGCCTGTTACGTCAGCGGGCAAGATTGAGCCGCCGAGAGTGCAGATGGCTGGGAGAACGCGGTTCTTGGCAAGCCAATGCGTCCCAC
>JBGSTR010000169.1:0-3386 GCA_041736365.1 Chromatiaceae bacterium
CCGCTGCTCGAGCGCGGCAAGGGTGGCGTGACGCCGACGGCCTACGGCACGACCGTCTATCACTTCTTCAAGTCGGCGCTCGACTCGATGAAGCGCGCGCGCAAGGAGGTCGAGTTCCTGAAGAAAGGCGCGAAGGGTCACGTGGCGGTGGGGGCGCCCACCGGCATGATCGACCAGCTGTTGCCCGGCATCATCACGAAGGTCTCGTCACGCGAAAGCGGCCTGACCTTTTCGGTCAAGTACGGCTACCTCAACGATCTGCTGACGAGCCTGCGGCGCGGAGAACTCGACTTCCTGCTGACACCGTACTGGCCGGGCACCGACCTGTCGGGGGACCTGCATTTCGAGAAGTACCTGGACCTGCGGATCTCGATCTATGCCCGCTCCGAACATCCGCTGGCCCGCAAGTCGAGCGTCAGCCTCGAGGATCTGCTGGCAGCGCGGTGGATCCTGCCCGAGTCCGCCGGCATGCGAACGTTCCTGAGGCAGATCTTCGGCGACGGGCCGGACACCGCGGTGAACTGGTCCATCACCCACGACTATCCGCCATTCATGATCCGGATGCTGCTGGGTCTCGACCTGCTCTCGTTGATTCCCGACTACACCGTGTCCGATTCGGTGAAGGCAGGCGCGCTGCGTCGCGTGAACTATCCGGCGTTTGCGCCCCAGTTGCCGGCAGGCCTCATCTCCGTTGCTTCTCGCAGTCTCACGCCGGCGATGCAGCTGTTTGCGCAGACTGCAGGCGTCGCGGCGCGCGAGATGGCCAGCCGGCTGAAGGGCTAGAGACGACTGGGAATCCGCGAGTACTGCTGCCGGCGAACGCCTTGGCGCTCGCGGTGTGGCATCGCAAGTGGATATGGATCCTTGATCATCGGATTCGACGAGCGAATCCGACCGGCGTGCCTCGCGTGCCACACTCGACTGCGAGGGAGCCGTGCGTGTGCGGCCGCGGGAGAACTCGTTAAATGCGTCAGTCAGTTCCGTTGGCACCGATCCGGTTGGGCCCCTGGGAGACGGCGAGCGCGCGCGGCATCGAGGTGCTGCCACTGAACCAGGATCCCGGTACAGGGGCGCGCACCGCCCTGATCCGCTCCGTGCCTCGGGACGGGGTCGAGCGCAAGGCTCAGTACCATCATTGCGAGGAGGAGTTTCTGTGCCTCGCGGGACGCTTCACCTTTGACGGCCTGCACTGGATGCGCCCGTTGTCCTACGCCTGCTATCCGCCGCATGTCGTGCACGGCGCACGGGTCTCCGTGCCCGGCGGCTACCTGCTCTACCTGCGCACCAGCGGCTCGACCCAGGCGTACTCGGTAGCCGAGCCGGTCATGGACGAGGCCTACCACCATCCGGATTCACTGGTCCTCGAGCCGATCGTGGTCCGCGAACACACGCTCGAGCATCTTCAGGCGGGCACGAACGACCCGGCGGCACCGATCCGGATCCGCCGGTTCGTCCTGAGGGCACAGCCGGAGAAGGGCACCGAGGCGGCATTGTGGGAGTTCGGCCACGGCGCAAAGGACATCTTCCAGCATTTCCCTGACGCTACGCCGCTCGAAGTGCTGGTCATCCGTCCCGGATCCGAATCGACGGACAGCCCGGGGTCTCCGTCCCTTGCCTACGGCTACTACGGTCCGGACGACGCGCGTCCGTCCATCGACGCAGAGGGTCCCGTTCTTGCCATGGTCCACTCTGGACCTTGGACATGACCTCGAGAGCCACGGGCTGAAGCGGTCGTTCGTTACTTCCCGACCGGCCCCGCGACCTTCACCACCGCAGGCGCCGGGCCGAGCTTCGTATTCCGGAGCCACGCCCAGATCATGGCCACCGTCAGTGCCATCCCGAGCGCCGGAAGCACGGCGACGCCCAGGCGCACGCCCAGCAATGCGCTGTCGGGCTGTGCGACCAGCAATTGCGTCGAAGGCACCAGGCCCAGCATCTGCAGGATGCCGCCAAACACGAACACGCCGATGGCGAACAGGACCTTCTCGATCGCCGACCAGACGCCGGAGAGCAGTTCCGGCCGGGATTCACCGGTCTGCTCGGCGTAGAGCTGGATCGAATCGACGAAGAGCGACCAGGACATCAGCGCCCCGCCGCCCGCGAACACGCCCTGGAACGCGCTGATGACGACGGCGGCCTGGTGGTCCCCTGGACCCAGGGTCGCGAATGACAGGAACGCCGAGCCGATTCCGGTAGTCGCGATCACGAACGTGTTGATCTTGCCGATGCGCGCCGCCAGCTTCACCCACAGGGGCTGTGTGGCCAGTGCGGCGAGCGTCATCGTGACGACCATGACGCTCAGAAGCTGGAAGTCGGCTTTGAGCACATACAGCACGAAGTAGGCGTTGGCGGCGTACTGGATCCCGTTCGAGAAGTACTTCAGCCCGTAGATGGCCGCGAGGTGGCGAAAGCTCGACTTGCGCCGCAGCACGAGCCAGAGGTCCAGCGGCTTGGCATAGCTCGCGGCAGCGCGGCGCAGCGGCACCCGCACGGTGGAGAGATAATTGACAGCCACGGCGCAAAGGCAGAACCCGCAGAGCGCAACGCCCATCAGCGCGTAGCCGGATCTACCCGAACCGAGTAGCCCCACCGCCGCGGGTGCAAGGCCACCCAGCAGCACGCCTCCCATGTGGAAGGCGACCCGCCATGACATCAGAACCGTCCGCTGGGACGGCTCGCTGGCGATGTCGAAGGCCGACGCCAGGTACGAGACCGTGAGGCACGATAACGCGGCGTTCGCCAGCAGGAATCCGCCGAAGATGTACGTCGCCAGCACGACCGGATTCGAGACCGAGGGCGGATGGAACAGCATCGGGAACGCCAGCGCTGTCGTGACGCCGCCGACCAGCAGCAAGGGCCGACGGACCTGCCAGCGCGGCGGGATGCGGTCCGACAGCATTCCCACGAGCGGGTCCATCAGCATCGCTGAGACCTTCGGCAACATGATCACGAGGCCCGCGATGGCCGCCGGGATGGCGAGCATGTTGGTCATGAAGGGCAGCAGCAGCAGCGAGGTGACCTGGAAGAACACCGAGATCGTGACCTGTCCCGCGCCGTAGGCGAAACCGGTCTTCGCGGCGGTGAGCGTGGCGGGCGACGTGGAATCGGACATTCGGCCTCTCGGGGCGGCGTGAACCCGCCCAACGCAGATCATCACAGAAGCGGCCGCGGATCTATCCATTCTCCCAATGGCCCGATAGCTTTCTGTGCGGTCCCGGCCGTCGCCGCCGACGCGCGAGTCGGCAATACTGCCGTCTCCCACGGACACGGATCGGGCGTACCCGAGCAGCGGCGACCAGGCATGGCAGAGAGCGACAGTTGGGACTATGTCGTGGTCGGTGCGGGCGCCGCCGGCTGTGTGCTGGCGGAGCGGCTGTCGCGCGGCC
>JBGSTR010000180.1:0-2950 GCA_041736365.1 Chromatiaceae bacterium
GTCGCGGCCTGAGCCTCGGCGCTCGGGCGGTCCCGCGATGCGACGTGTGGTGCTCGGTCGTATCTCCGGGGTCTACGGGGTGCGCGGCTGGCTCAAGATCTTTTCCGATACCGCGCCGCCCGAGGGGATCCTGAATTACCCGCGCTGGCTGGTCGGGGCAGACGCCCGGGAGATTCGGCTGTGCGAGGGTAGGCGCCACGGAAAGGGCGTGGTGGCGAGGCTCGACGGTTGCTCCGATCGCGACCAGGCGGCCCTGCTGGTCGGTCAAGAGATTGCGGTTACCCGCGATGAGCTCCCGGCGCTTGCGGCCGATGAGTGGTACTGGACCGACCTCGAGGGGCTGGCCGTGGTGACCCGCGACGGCGTTCGACTGGGGACCGTCGATCACCTGTTCTCGACCGGGGCCAACGATGTCCTGGTGGTCGCCGGTGAGCGCGAGCGGCTGATCCCCTTCACCTGGGGCGAGGTGATCCGGGAGGTGGATCTGGAGCGCGGCTGCATCGAGGTCGACTGGGACCCGGAGTTTTGATCCGCGCGCCGGTTGAGCAGCGGATCACGGACGGAAGCGGTCCATGCGTTTCGACGTAATCACGCTGTTTCCGGACCTGTTTGGGGTGCTGCGCGACGAAGGAGTGATTGCCCGCGCGCTGGCGCGCGAGCTCGCCGAGCTGCACCTATGGAACCCGCGGGATTACACCGCTGACCCGCATCGCACGGTGGACGACCGGCCCTTCGGCGGCGGACCCGGCATGGTGATGAAGGTGGAGCCGCTGCGCGACGCAATCCTGGATGCGCGCTCCGCGGCGCCGGAGAGTCGCGTCGCGTACCTCTCGCCTCAAGGGCGTTTGCTCGACCAGGGCGCGATGGTGGAGATTGCGACGCGGCCCGGCTTGATCTTGGTGGCCGGACGTTACGAGGGCGTCGACGAGCGTCTGCTCGAGCGCCATGTGGATGAGGAATGGTCCATCGGCGACTATGTCCTGAGCGGCGGTGAGCTACCGGCGATGGTCGTTATGGACGCGGTGATCCGCCTGCTCCCGGGGGCACTCGGCCACGCCGATTCAGCGGCCCAGGACTCCTACATGGACGGGCTGCTGGATTGTCCGCATTTCACCCGCCCGGAACGGGTAGAAGGGATTGCGGTGCCGCCGGTGCTGATGGGCGGGGACCACGGGGCGATTAGACGCTGGCGGCTGCAGCAGGCTCTGGGGCGTACCTGGCTGCGGCGGCCCGAGCTATTGCAGCAGCGCGGCTTGAGCGAAGACGAGCGTGCGCTGCTCGATGCATTTATCCAGGCCCATCCAGCCGATGGCGCCGGGTGAGAACAGGAGCTGAGTAAAGATTATGAGCAACATTATCCAAGAGCTCGACAACGAGCAGATGGCCCGCGAGATCCCGGAATTCGCCCCGGGTGACACCATTGTGGTGCAGGTAAAGGTAAAGGAAGGCACGCGCGAGCGCCTGCAGGCGTTTGAGGGTGTGGTAATCGCCATCCGCAACCGCGGTCTGAACTCGGCCTTCACGGTGCGCAAGATCTCGCACGGCGAGGGCGTCGAGCGGGTCTTCCAGACCTACAGCCCGGTGATCGCCTCGATTCAAGTCAAGCGCAAGGGCGACGTTCGCCGCGCCAAGCTCTACTACCTGCGCGGTCGTACGGGCAAGGCCGCCCGCATACGAGAGAAGGTGTAGGCACGGGCGGAAGCTTGCATGCGGGTCGGTTGCTTCGACCGCTCCGCATCCCGTCCCCACCCGCAACCCCGCATCCCGAGCCGCGGCGGCGTTCCCGCGGGCGGGGTGATCGGAACCCCTCACCGATGGGCCTCTAGGGAAACGCCGATTTAAGTGTTTCCCGTCCGGGCCAGGGACGGCCCGGCATTTTCAAGCGCTTTCAGTGCTTGAAAATGGAGCGGTCCGAGAGTCGCGCCTCTTGGACCGCGAGCTGATTAAAGCCATGGAAGGCTTTTGATCAGCGTCTCCCTAAGGTCCGGCAGCCGCGCGCAAGCGTCACCCTGCATGGCATCCTTCTTTTGGCACGACTACGAGACCTGGGGCGCGGATGCGCGCCGCGACCGGCCTTGTCAGTTCGCCGGAATCCGCACCGACCTCGACCTCAACGAGATGGGCGACCCGGTGATGGCCTACTGCCGGCCGGCCGGCGATCTGCTGCCCCAACCGGACGCCTGTCTGGTCAACGGCGTTACCCCGAGTCACGCGCTCAGCGAGGGTCTGATCGAGGCTCGATTCGCCGAGCTGATCCTGACCTGCCTCGGCGCGCCGGGTACCTGCGGCGTCGGCTACAACAGCTTGCGCTTCGACGACGAGGTCACCCGCAATCTGTTTTATCGCAACCTGTTGGACCCCTACGCGCGGGAGTGGCAGAACGGCAATTCGCGCTGGGACCTGATCGATACCGTGCGCCTGGCCCACGCGCTGCGGCCGGACGGCATCGAGTGGCCGTTGCGCGAGGACGGTACAGCCTCGTTCAAGCTTGAGCATCTAACGGCCGCCAACGGGATCGAGCACACCGGGGCCCACGACGCCTTGGCCGACGTGCGCGCCACCATCGCGCTGGCGCGCCGGTTGCGAAGGGCACAACGGCGCCTGTTCGACTATGCCCTGTCGCTGCGGGACAAACGCAAGGTCCGCGAGCTGCTTGCGAAGGGCGAGCCGCTGTTGCACGCCTCGGCCCGCTACCCGGCAAGCAGCGGCTGCCTCGCCCCAGTGCTGCCGGTCGCCAACCATCCGACCGACACCAACGGGGTCATCTGTTTCGACCTGCGCTACGACCCGGCATTGTTGCTCGATCTCGACGTGGAGGAGATTCGCCACCGGCTGTTCACACCGGCGCGCCAGCTCGCCCCGGGCGTCGAGCGGATGCCGCTCAAGACCGTGCACGTAAACCGCTCCCCGCTGCTGGCGCCCATGGCTACGCTGACCCCGGAGTCCGCCG
>JBGSTR010000266.1:0-11029 GCA_041736365.1 Chromatiaceae bacterium
GAGCAGCTCAACGATTGCGACGCGGCCCCGGTAGCCCGTGCCGCCGCACTGCCCGCAGCCGACCGGCCGATAGAGACGCGGCTCGGCGCCGTTGGTGAAGCGTTCGAGGCGCCAGTATCGAACCTGCTCGGGGGTCGGGACGTAGGACTCGCGGCAAGCGGGGCAGAGGATGCGAACCAGCCGCTGAGCCAGCACTGCATTCACGGTCGAGGCCAGCAGATAGTCTTCCACCCCCATGTCGAGCAGGCGGGTGATGCTGCCCGCGGCATCATTGGTGTGAAGGGTCGACAGCACCAGATGTCCGGTCAGCGCCGACTGGACGGCAATCTTCGCCGTTTCCGTGTCTCGCATCTCGCCGATCATGATCACGTCGGGATCCTGGCGCACGATGGAGCGCAACGCGCTGGCGAAGGTCAGTCCAATCTGGGCCTTGGCCTGGATCTGGTTGACGCCCTCGATGTTGTACTCCACCGGATCCTCGACCGTGAGGATCTTGCGCTGCGCGGTGTTGAGATGCTTGAGTGCCGCGTAGAGCGTGGTGGTCTTGCCGCTGCCGGTCGGGCCGGTCACCAGCAGGATGCCGTGCGGTAGATCGAGCACCCGCAACAACTGCTGCTGCATCTCGGGACTGTAGCCGAGCGGACCGAAGGCCAAGGCTGAATCGTCGCGGCGCAGGAGCCGCAGAACCAGGCTTTCGCCATAGACGGTGGGTACGGTGGATACGCGCAGATCGATCATCTCACCCGCCACGCGGATCTTGAATCGGCCATCCTGGGGCAGGCGCCGCTCGGCGATATTCAGGCTCGCCATGATCTTCACCCGCGAGATGACCGCCGCGGCCGAATCCGCGGGGGGCGACTCCATCTGAAACAGGATACCGTCGACCCGATAGCGCACCTTCAGATGGCTCTCGAAGGGCTCCACATGGATATCGGAGGCCCCCAGATCGACCGCGCGCTGGATGATCTGATTGACCAGCTTGATGACCGGCGCCCCGCTCGCCAGCTCCTTGAGATGCTCGACGTCGTCTCGGTCCCCCGCACCCGCGCTCGGCTCGTCCGCCGCTTGACCGGCCGCGGCGGCAGAGGCGTACTCCTCGAGCGCCTTCTCGATCTCCGAGGCAAGACCCACCCGGGGCAACACCGTCTTTCCGGTTGCCAAGCGCAGTGACTTCAAGGCAAAGGCGTCCTGCGGGTCTGCCATGGCCACCGTCAGACCGGTATCCTCGTCGGAGAGGATCGCAATCCGGTGCTGCTTCAGAAAATTGAGCGCGATGCCCTTCACCACGGGCGCCGGCCGCGGGAAATTTGCGGCCTCCAAGAACGGCAACCCCAGCAGCTCGGCCACGGCCGACGCCACGTCCCGTTCCGACGCAAGCCCGAGCTTTACCAGAAGCTCGCGCAAGGGCTCGCTCTTGGACTGCTGGGCGCGAAGCCGGATGGCCCGTTCGAGGTTGACCGGAGCGAGCGCTCCGGTTGCGATTAGGTGCTCGCAGAGACGGCCATCGAATCCCTCGCCGAGCGCCGGCTCAAGCGCCGGCCCGGCCGCCGGCTCGCTCTCGGGCCCTCGCTCAGGGTCCGGCTCCGGCAGCGCGTTCAGGCTCGTTGGATCTGTCGTGGACATCGACCGTATCCTACGGCGGATCCCCTTGTCGGGACAGTCGCACGCTCGGCAAGGTCACCCGCGACGCAACGGGGACGCATCAGCCTCCGGCGCTGGAGATCCCGGTTCCCAGCAGCTCGCGCAACCGCTCGGCGATGCCTTGGGGTGCCAGATTCGGCTGGACCTTGATCCAGTGCCGCTCCCGGAGATTCCCGGCCAAGAGCAGCGTCGAGTGGGCCTCGACGTCCGGCGTGTACTGCCCGAGCTTCTTCACGACCTGATTGACCTTGGCCGGCTCGCCCGTGAGAAACAGCCAACCCGGTTGGTCGGCGCCGTGCTTGATGGCGAACGCCTTCATGGCGGCCGGCGTATCGCGCTCCGGATCGATACTAATGGATATAAAACGCACCGATTTCCGCGCCTCCTCGCCCAGGAGCTCGGACACGTCGACCAGCGATCGGGTCTGCATGGGACACGCGTTGCCGCAGTTGGTGAAGATAAAACTGATCAGCACCACCTGATCCTTGAGCACGTCGGTGTAAAAGCGGACCGTCTCGCCGTCCTGGGTGACCAGCTCGAGGTCCGTGAAATAGGTCCTGTCCTTGTCATCCGACTGCTGCGCCGCGGCCACGACGGCGCCGTCGGCTTCCGCCGCGAGCGACCCCAATGGGCTGAGCGCCAGGAGTAGTGCCAGGCACCCGACGGGATTCACAAATGCGTTCAATGGATGATTCTCCTCTGCGTATGGGTCTCCCCGAGGTCGAGCCGGCGGGAAGACGAGCCGATCAAGCTCAAGGATGATGGGATCGAAATTTCGTTAACGGACCTCGTGCCAATCGCCAACGGGCTGGGAGGACTGATTCACGAGATCCACCGCGACCACGTGCGCCCCGCGTGCACCTACGCGCCGATTGGGACCATAGCTCAAGGGCGGCGTAACGCCGGTCTCGAAGGCGTAGAGCGACTCAAGCTGGTCGACGAAGGCGCGACGGCTGATGTCCCGGCCGGAGCGCTTCACGCCCTCCGCGAACAGCTTGGCTGCCGCAAAAGCGGCGACCTGAGCTTGGAGATGCTCGATCGGCAACGCGTGTCGCTCCGCCAGTAGTTGATACTCGGCGCGACCACTCTCGCTGACATCGCTCGCCAGCGTCGGAAACGCAAGGAAGATGCGTTCGTTGAAGACGGGCGGCGCATCGAAGAGGGACTCGGAGACCAGGGAAGACAGCAGAAACAACCGCGGGGGCTCGGCCCCCTCCGCAATGGCCGGAAGCAAGGGGTCCAGCTCCGCCTGGGTGCCGAAGAACAACAGGACATCGCTACCACTCTCGCGTATTCGAGCGGCGATCGACGCCGCGTCCAAGGCCTCGGGGGTATAGCGAAGCGAAACCGGCTCCGCCTGACCGTAGCGCTGCATCTGATCGCGTACCGCTGCCACCAACGCGTCGGCGCGAGGATCGTCGGGCGCGACCACGGACACGCGCGCGGGCGGCACCCCGGGTTTGGCGAACGCCTCGTCCACCAGCGCCCGCGCCTGGTCCGCAAACCCCGGGTAGATGTAGAAGGCGCCCTCGTTCAGGGTTTCGTCACCCGGATGGAGCGTGAACGGTCCTACCAGCGGCGTGTGCTCGGTTCGCAAGAGGGCCAGCAGCTCATACTCCAGATCGACGGTGTATGCACCGACCAGCGCGAAGATGCCCTCGCGCCGTAGCGCCAGCTTGGCGGTTTCGAGCGTGGACTCCGGCGACGCGCCGAACGGAATAGCCAATAGCTCGATTCGGCGACCGTAGATTCCACCGGCGGCGTTGAGGTCGGCGAAAAAGGCCTGGAGCACCTGCGCCATGGCTTGACCGAGCTCTCCGTCCGGACCCTCCAGCGGGAGTAGGGTCGCGACCTGGAGGCTGGTTTCCCCGATCCCCGGATCGAGGTCGGTCTCCAGACGTTCCAGATACGCGGTCAGATCGGCCATGTCCGCGTCCGACATCTCATAGACCGGCATCGCCCGGTCGAGCCGATTGCCCGCGGGATCCAGGCCGGTGGTCACCGCACGCGCGATACCCGCCGCGTCGAAGGCGCCGTGACGGCGTCCGTCCTCATGGATATGACCATACGCCTTGGTGAGATGACTCCAGCGAATATCAGCCGGGATGACCCCGCCCTCGGGACGCCCGATACCGTCGTAGCCGTGGCAGCCGGCGCAGGGTACCGCGCTCGCCGGAAGCCTCACGCCCTCGGACCCGACATACGCGGTCACTTCGCTACCGCGCGGACTGGTTCCCTGCATGTAGATCTGCTTGCCGGCGGTCTCTTGCGGGGTGAGCGCCGCGTTCGCCACGCCCACGCTCAGCGCCAGCAACACCGCGGCGACGCCCCCGACCAATACGCGATCCGGTCCTTCGCTAATGGCGCGCAATGCTCAACCTCCCACCGTGTTGGCGCGCGCAGCCAGCAGTGCGTCCACCTTCTCCATGATGCGGTCCGGGCTGGGAAACCCGAAGTAGCGCGACCACTCTCCGGTACGTCCGTCACCCACCAACACCATGGCCGCGTGGTCCTCGAAGTTGGGGGTAAAGGCGTCGAGTCCGTCGAGCACCTCGTCCATGGACGTCTTCGGCCCCGTCAACCAGATCCAGCCGGGCTTGGCGTCATGCGTTTGGGCGTAGGCGTGCAGGCGCTGGGGCGTGTCCCGGGTCGGGTCCACGCTCATCGATACCAGCGACACCTCATCGCCCAGGCGATCGCCCAGGTATTGCTGAATCTGTGCGAATAGTGCCGAGAGCACGGGGCATACGGTGGTGCAGGTGGTGTAGACAAAGTCGATGACGACGACTCGATCGCCGATCACGTCGCTGACGAACTTGACCTCGGTGCCGTCCTGATCGACCAGCGGGAGATCCCGCAGGATCACCTGAGCGGACTCGGCCGGATCCGCCGGTTTCGCCATCATCGCCCGGTGATGGGCGTGAGGGTCTGCGGCCGGCTCGGCCGCGGAACCTGGCTCCGGCTCCCCCGCCGCGCACGGGCCGAAGGCCACAAAAAGCGCCGCTAGGCACGCGGATCGCCAAATCATCTGCATCATTGAATCTCCATTGTCTTGCCTTTTCGATCCTGATGGGAAAACGCCGATCTATCCGCGTTTTCTTAGAGCGGGATCATGATCTCGATTTCGGCCGCTTGGCGCAGGCGCGCGATCTCCTGTTTCACCGCCTCGTCGGCCTGCTGGCCGCCCACATATTCGCGCAGCCGGTCGCGGACCTCGTCAAGCGGCAGCAGCTCCGCCTCCTGGCGTTCCTCCAGCTTGATGATGTGCACCCCGTAGGCGGTCTCCACAATGTCCGAGATCTCGCCGGGCTGGAGTGCGAAGGCCGCGTCCTCGAATGGCTTGACCATCTGACCGCGAGCGAACAGACCCACGTCGCCGCCGTTCTCGGCGCTCGAATCCTCCGAGTGCGCGTTGGCCAAAGCCGCAAAATCCGATCCGTCGCGTGCCTGTTGCAGTACATCAGCCATCTGATCGCGCAGCGCGGCCCGATCATCCGGCTGGCCCAGCGGCTTCCAGGTCAGCAGAATGTGCCGCACCCGCACCTGCTCTGGGAATGTCAGGCGCTGTTGGTTGTCGCGGTAATAGGCCTCCAGGTCCGCGTCGCTAACGGCCGCCGCGCCGTCGCGGATCCCGTCGATGTACTTGCTGGCGGCGATTGCGTGCGCGAGGTGCGTGCG
Organism: Chromatiaceae bacterium; assembly: GCA_041736365.1. Classification (GTDB taxonomy): domain Bacteria; phylum Pseudomonadota; class Gammaproteobacteria; order Chromatiales; family Chromatiaceae; genus JBGSTR01. Next base: position 5,320 of record JBGSTR010000266.1, read on the forward strand.
GTAGGCCTCTTCCGTGTAGCCCTCGGCCTCCAACCGGCGCGCGAAGTCTTCCGGCGTCGGGAAGGCCTCGCGCATCGCTTCGATGGCAGCGTCCACGTCCTCCGGTGCGGCGGCGATGCCCGCCTTCTCGGCCGCTTGCCAAACCAGCTCCTGCTCGATCATCAAGTCCATCGCCTCTCGCCGCAGCCCCGAGAGCTTCTCCGGGCTGCGGGTGGTGACGATATTGACGTTGTTTTGAGCCAGGTGCTCTTCGTAGGCGTGATGGAATCGTTCGTAGCTGATCTCCGTGCCGTTCACCCGCACCGCCACGCCGGGATAGATACCCTCCCCAGCGGCCGCAGTGGCGAACGCGAGCAGCGCCGCGAAGATTGGGACGGCCGCCGGCGAGGCGGTCACTGGCGCGCCTCCGACTGCCCAGCCGCCGCGCCGGTCACCGGTGTTGCCGGAGGCGCGGTGACTCCCATCAAGGTCGCGTAGGGTAGATCGGTGTACTTGACCTCCGCGGATCTTGCGCCGACGAACAGGTAGTAGGTGGCGTTCTCGCGCAGGGTAACGCTGGCCTCGTAGACGCCGTCACCCTGTGCGGCTGCCGGCACCAGGGTTCGATCGCGTCCGTCGGATGCGTAGTACAAGACCGTCACGTCCTCCAGATCGTTCTTGGGCTCCCCGCTTACCGGATCGGTGAGCTTGAACCGTACCGGGGCGACTTGGCCGAGGGGAACCGCCCGCTGCGTGATCTGGAACTCCACGCCCAGGGGCGCGGCGGCTTGCCGGATCTTCGGATTCGGCTCCACACGCGTGCTGAAGCAATGCAGGAAGCGGGGACTGTCCATCACAAAGGCGACATCGTAGGTGCCCTCGACCGGGATCTTGACGCGGCCCGTGTAGACCCCGGGCTCGCGCTCCGCGAGGCTGCGGTCGGCGATCTCGATCGCCCGAGACTCGTGCCCGTAGTTGCGAAAGGAACCCATGGGGGCATTCATGCCCTCCATGTAGTAGTAGACGGTTCCCTCCGCCTGGTTGACCACGTAGGCAGCGGCCTCCTTTGCCGACGGTATGATGCTGTCGGCAATGCCAACCTCGCGGGCGCGACCCGGGGCGCCTTGACCCGCGGGAAAATACTTCACCGGCGGGACGCCCGCTTCGTCCAGACTCGCAATCGCGATCAATCCCACCTGCTCCGATCCCAAGGAGCGGATATAGGCGTACTGCCGGGTGAAGCTCACGTGGAACGGTTGGCTGCCCACCGGCACGGTGTGCGCGAGCTTGTTGGTCGAGGCGTCGATGATGGTTACGCTGCCCGCGCTTGGATTCACGGCAAAACCCCAGCGACCATCGTCCGAGAATCGCAGCGGCCCGAGGCCCGGCTGGGCTTGGATGCGATCGCGGATCTCGAGTGCCACCGGATCGACCACGCTGATGGTCCCGTCCTTCCCGTCGGCGACGTAGAGCGCCTTGCCGAGCGGCGAAAAGGCCAGGGCGATGGGCACCGGGCCGGTCTCCAGATCCTTGATCTTGTTCAGCGATGCGACCTCGATCACCGATACGGTGCCGGACTCGCGGTTGCTCACGAATGCATAGCGGTCGTCGGCCGAGAACGCGATCTCGTGGTGACCCTCGCCGGTCGGGATGAAGGCGACCTTCTCCAGGCTGGTGGTATCGATCACGCTGACGCCGCTGGCCTCGACCTTGCCGCTGTCGTTGCCGACCCAGAGGTAGCGCTCGTCGCCTTGTAGCTCCACGCGCGTGGGTTTCTCGCCGGCGTCGATGTCGGCGCCGACACTGAACAGCTCGGTATCGACCAGCGCCACCCTACCCGCCAAGGGCATGCTGACGAACAAACGCTGCTGGTCGCGCGTCTTGATCCAATCCGCGGGCGGGCGATCGAGCGTAACCTGAGCGAACAGATTGGTGATGCCGCTGATGCCCACCGCCGGGTCGATGACGGAGATCGACGCGTCGCGGTTCATCACCAACAGATAGTGGCTGTTGAGGTCGATCATCGGGCGCACTCCGACGATGCCCTTGAGGAAGGTCGAGACCCGGTCGCGACAGGTCATCGGCGACTCCCCCCGCGACTGCCAGGCCTTCGACAAATCCATCCATGCCGCCGGATAGCGCCCCTTGATCGGCTCGCCGGTGCCTGCTTCGGTGATGCGGAAGGTCACGTCTGCCCAGTCGGCGGCGACCACCTTGTCGAATTCGTGATAGGCCGGTTGGACCGAAAACTCTACCACCACACCCTCGCGCGCGATTTTGTTCTCCGACTTTGCGTCGGCGCTCGGCTCCACCGAATCGGGGCTTGGCTGATCGGTGCCTCGCGCGGTGTCGATCAAGGCGCCCATTGCGAGCACCAGGGTGAAGCCAATGCGGGCGGAGCGGGGAAAACGGAAAGGTCGTAGCACTGCTGGGGGTCCTCACTTTCTTGATTCGCCGCCGTGTTTCGCGGCCTTCGGCCTTGGGCCGCTAGTCCTGAAATCGGCACCGGTCGCGATGTGCCGCGAATGGAACGCTCGTATTCAAAATCGAAAAAGGCGGACGAAGCCCCTTGGCTCCTCCGCCGCCGAGGGGCCGGCGGGCGTCATCGCCCGCCGGCACCCGCTCGCGGGGCCGCTACTGCACCCGCAAGATACCCCACAACCCGTTGGTGTTTCCGGACGGGGAGTAGTCCCGGAACAGGTAGTCACCTGCCACCGCGTCGCTGCCGCCGGCGCGGATCAGGATCGGCCAGTACCCATAGGCGTGACCCATGCCTTCCTCGGAGGCCATATATTTCCCCTGCGGGTTGTTGCCGAGCGCCAGCGACGGCACGGGTGTCGCCGGGTTGCAGCGTCCCGGGAGGCCGATATTGGCCTGCCCCGGGCAGACGAACGGATCGCGCTGCCAGACGTGGCCGTGCAGGATGAAGGTGCTGTCGCGGTCGGTCGAGGCACCGTTGAGCACATGGATGCGCGTCGCCTGACCGGGAGCGGCGGTAAATATCGGGGTCGCCGGCTCGCCGCCCGGGAAGCTGTTCGGCTCGCCCGCCACCAGCGCGTTGCTGTAGAGCTGATGGGCATTCGGCACGGACCCGAAGCTATTGGGCGTACCTGCGTTCCCGAACGGCGCGTCGGGCGCCAGCTTGAAGCGGAACCACGCCGGCTCCGACCCATAGTTCACCGTCGCGTGCCCCGAGTCCTCCGCGCCCTCGCGTCCCAGCTCACCCTGGTTCACGTTCAGCACGGCGGTACCGTCTTTCCAACGGAAGCTGGCGATCTTCTGGTTCATCTCCAGGGCCTCGCGGAATGTACCGCCCGAGCCGGCCGGGCCGGTCGCCGAGGTCACGGTGACATTGGCCCGTGTGCTTCGCGTCTTGCCGGGGTTGGTACCCTGATTCGCAAGCCGATCGAGCACCTGGGTATCCTCCAATACCGTGGCACCCGCGGGCTCGATCGCCAGCGCGCCGAACAGTCCCTTCTGCGGCTGTTTGACGCGGTCCGCGGAGAGTAGATTGGTTGCACCGAACTCCACCGGCGTCGCAATCAGGCTCACCGTATTTTGGTTCACGCCGCGGAAGACCTCTTCCGATACATCGCCTGCGTACCAGACGTAGGTTCTGTTGGCTCCCGGTGCCACGGTCTGGTTACGCTGGTTGATGCCGACATTGGTCCCGTCGCTGCGGGTCACGTCGTAGTGCACGAGCTGCGGGTGCAGACCCACCTCGCTCGACGGTCGGATCAGGTTGTTGTTGAAGAAGTGCATCTGCTGCGGATCGCGCTGGCCGACGGGCTTGAACAGCTCGCGGTTGACGACCCACATCAGATCTTGCCACCCGGCGAGGTCCGGCATTACCGCGGGCAGCCGGTTGCGCAGGGTGACCCTCACGCAGTCGCCCGCGTTGACGCGCAGCACCAGCGGCTCGAGAGGTGCGTTGTCCCGCAGACGCACCGGACATGCCGGATTGTTGACGTTCCCGCACTGGGGATTGGTGGTCACCAAGTCGGCGGTGTGCACATACATCGTTGCCGTCGGGTCGTTCAGCGGCCCTTCGCCGCCCGGCAGAATGATCTGCTGGCCCGGAGGACACGGCTCAATATCGACGGCGCATCCCGGAATCGGGGCGATAACGGTGCCGCGCGGGTTGAACACTAGCGTGCCGCCGGCGGTGTTCAGGGGCCCGCCGGCATTGTCGCCGATGCCGTCGCCATCGCTATCGCCGCCGACCACCACGCCGCCGAAGCTGACCTGCGGGTTGCCGTTGATGGTCACCCCGAGTGCGTTGGGCAGCACGTCGTTGGCGAGCACCGCGGTGACATCGAAGCTCGCCAAGCGCGCCGCGTTCGGACACACCTGGTTCCCGGCGAGGACTCTGAAGTCATTGATGTTGGTAATCTGGGCGGGTAGCGCCTGAACCGGGTTCTCGGGCAGCTCGAAGAGACTCGGCTGGGCCGTGCCGTAGCTGCGCATCACGCCCCATACGCCACTCCAGAAGCCATCGCGAGAGGAGTCGGTAGCGTAGAGATAGTCCGCCGTGGTGCCGGCCTGATCGGGCGCCGGGTTGATCGGCACCTGCAGGCTGAATTGCTCCGAGATACCGGCGGACTGGAAGTTGCGCCATCCCGAGTTCACGGCGCGACCGAAGCCCGAGCCGGTGGACAGCCACTTGAGCCCGTGGATCGTGAACTGATGCTGCTCCTCGGTGGCACCGGATTGGATCTTGATCTTCACGATGTCGCGTTCGTAGACGCGCATGATCGGCGTGATCGGGTCACCCGGACGGCGATCGCAGTTGATTCCGTCGCCGCGCGCCGCGCCGTTGCCGCATCTGGGCTGGCGCGGATAGGGCATGCTGCCGAAGCGCGAGTTCAGTGGCCCAATCTTGCGGTCGGTACGGGTCTGGAAGGCATAGGCCAGATCGCCCGGCTGTCCCGCCGCCTGAGCGCCGAGTTGGCCGTCCGGCCCGACCGCGTTGGGATCGAACACCCGCAGACCGACTGGCTCGTTGCGGTAGTTCACGACCAGCATTGAGCCGTGGGCGATATTGATCGCCTCCGGGCAAGGCCGCGGCACGCCGCCGGGGCAGCTGTTGCGAGCGCTGACAACGTCAGGGAACTGGTCCGTCTTGAGCTTCAGTGGCGGATTGACCGAGCGCTTCCAAGTCTGCGCCGTTGGTCCCCGACCGTTCGGGCGCCCATTACGGTCCGCCCCGATGTAGACGCCCTGCTCGTAGGCGTGCTGGAAGTCGCTGAACTGGAGGAAGAACTCTCGGCGCTGGCGCTGACAGTTGACACGGTCGACCTGCCCGGCCGCGCACGGCCCCGAGCGAGTGTTGACGCCACCGAGCTGGGGCTGCGGCAGAATCGCCGCCTGCCAGCTTGTTGGCCCGCCGTCGTCAATGGGCCGTCGTGAGCCATCGTGATTGATCCCGCCGCCGAGCACGGTGCCGTGCTCGTTGTGCCGCCATTCCGAGTTCGCCGGCTCGATGATGATGGAAGAATAGAGACCGAGCTGCTGGAAGGTGGACGGACCGTAGTGATCGTGCGAGAAGGTGATCCCCAGCCCGCGATCGGTGCCGTCCACGTTGGTGATCGGATCGACGAAGATCCGCTGAATGGTGGTACGAGCGCCGGCGTATTCGTTCGCGACTCCCGTTTCGAAGAAGGGATGCGGCGCGGCCGCCAGCGGCTCGGTGGGGGCGAGTCGGCCCGTAACCGCGGGCGAGCCCGGGTCC
>JBGSTR010000268.1:0-3551 GCA_041736365.1 Chromatiaceae bacterium
GCCGCGGCGAGTGCCTGAGGCAACGCCAGCTCGACCCGCTGGGTCTGCGGCGGATAGCAGATGCCGCGCTCCGCGCAGCCCTGATACTTGGCGACCAGGGTGACGGTTTGGGGGGCGGTGTCGCCACGCAACACGGGAACCGGCAGGTCGATGCGGTTGTGGAACACGGCGACGTCGCCGACGCTCCCGTCGGGGAGGATGGAGTCCTTCTTGATGTCGCCGGGCGGCAGCTCGAAGCTGCCCAAAGCCACGCCGTCCGCGCCTTCGAGCCCGATCTTCACCTCGTTGCGGTAGAGATAGGTCTCGGGGGCGATGTCCCAGGTCAGCTGGAGCCGGTCCGGGGCCGCCACCTCGGCTTGAAAGCGGAATGCATCCTCGACGGCGAGTATGTCGTCCTCGCCCCCAAGCCCGAGCGATTGCCCAAGTCCGCCGAGCGACTCCAGGGCGGTTTTACCGTCGGGCTCGGGGGTCGCGGCGGTTGCCGGGGCAGCATCGGTCGTCTTTGCGGGCTCGCTCTCAGCGAGGGCGGGCGGCGCCGGGGACGCCCGGGCGACCATCGGGGGCAGCTCGAGCAAGACCGTTTGGCGATGGGGCGGATAGCACAGCCCGGCGTCCGCGCAGCCCTGGGAGGTGGTCTCCAAGGTCAGGATATTGCCGGATCCGCCGGAGCGATCGACCGGGACCCGGATGTCCACGCTGCCGCGGTAGATCTTGACGTCGCCGAAGAACTCGTCGTGCTTGGTTTCGGCGGGCGGCAGATCCGCAGTGCCCAGCGACATCCCGACGGCGTCCGCCTTGAAGCGGAACTTGCTCTGGTACATGTAGTACCCGTCGGCGATGTCCCAACGCACCCGTACGGCGTCCGGACCGTCCGCCGCGCCGGATATCTGAAACGCCTGATCGGGCAGCAGAAAATCATCCTCGGCCGCGACTGGGCCAATCCCGATGACGAATAGGAGTAGCGCGAGCGCGGCGGCGCCGGCAGTCCGCGGCCGGATCGGCCGGCCTGTCCACCGCGACCACGCCGGAGCGCGGGCCGGAGTCGTTGGCCGGTGTGCGTGCTCGGCGGTTACGGGAATCAAGTTTCTGTGGTGGTGCATTGGGTAACCCAGCTCAGATAGTCGGGGAGTCCGCCCGTAATCGGGAGCGCGATGATCTCCGGCACGACGTAGGGATGCAACTGTCGAAGCCGAGTCGCCAGCGCGTCGACCACCTCGCCCGAGGTCTTGATCAGTAGCATGACCTCGGTTTCACGCTGCAATTGACCTTCCCAGCGGAAGATCGAGGTAACCCCGGGGAGAACGCTTACGCAAGCCGCCAGCCGCTCCTCGACCACGCGCTCGCCGATGCCGAGCGCACACTCTTGATCCGGACAGGTGCAGAGCACCAAACGGTGTGTTGGTTCCATATCGTCCTCTCATTTATGGTGGCCGCAGCGACCGCCCCGCTGGCGAAATCGGCTGCGCCCTGTCGCGCCCTTGAACTATGCTGCAACGGCCAAGAGATCTGTGCCATTGATAGAAACCGCTACCCGCGAGCGGCTTCACTACCAACAAAGAGACCGTCTCCGTGCTGATTTTTCTTCTATTGTTCATCGGTCTGCCGCTAATAGAGATCTATTTTCTGATCCAGGTGGGCTCCGAGATCGGGGCACTGCCGACGATTGGACTCTCGATCCTGACCGCCGTCATCGGCACCTGGCTGGTGCGCCATCAGGGTTTCAGCGTTTTGACGCGCGTGCGCGAGATGATGGCCCATGACGAGGTCCCCGCCTTTGAGATGATGGACGGGGCGCTGATCCTGGTCGCGGGCCTGATGCTGTTGCTTCCGGGTTTCCTCACCGACGCACTCGGTTTCCTGCTGCTGGTGCCCGCGCTGCGGCACGTCGTGATCTTGAGACTCGGAAAGGTCGCGCCGGTTTCAGTCGTGGTGAGCGCCGACCGAGACCGCCGTCCGCGCGTGATCGAAGGCGAATATCGACGCGAGCGGGACTGAGCCTCGACGATCTTGGGTTTGGTTCGGAACCTAATCTCCGCGAAGGTCGTATCTTCAACCGTTCAGCGTCGCACCGTCTCCTTTCGATCGACGGCGAACCGTCGTTTGCTCGCGCATGAATCCCGCCGATCCTGTTGCGAATGCCACGGCGACCCGGGCAGAAGCGCCGCGGCGCAATCATTGACAGAGCTTTTCGACCCCGAACAAGATTCGGTCTCGTCCCGGTAGCGCAACTCGGGCTGTGGCTCACTGCGTGGGTCGACCGCAACGGTCTGTCTGATCGAAGTTTTACGGGATCGAGTAGCGCGAATAAATCCCGCGATTTCTACGGTCCATTCCCCCTATGCATTTGTTCAAACCCTGCTAGCCTGAAGTGCAACCGGGATGCGTTCGCAGTCGAGGATTAGTCCACAATTTCACCCTTTGACATCGCTCCGTCCTTGAATCAACCAAGATCGCCAGTGCGATCTGGGTGCCTCAAGTAAGGCCGGGGCGTCGCGAGCTCAGGTTATTCTTTCCGATCGGTTTTTGACGACCGGCTGGTTCAGCGGAACGAAGTCTCTCTGGTTCCCGACAGCTCCCGGCATTTGACCGGCTTGCGGTCCACTAGGCGCGACTCGGATACCGCGCCATTTCATGCGCTGGGGTGATTGAATCATGCGGCCCATTCGTGGCTCGCACGGGAACGCAATCACCTCAGTGCTTCCCGAAGGAGGTCGGGCGCGGCCCGATCTGCCGTGATGTGTCGTTGTTCGCCGGAGCGCAGACATGAATGATGCATTCGACGACCTGGTGCGTCGCGCATTCGCAACGAATGCGCCGGGAGACTCGACCCCGCATGCGGGTGACGGGATCCGCGGGGGCGGCGCGATCGCAGCAGCCCGGGCCAATCCGTTTCTGATTGGGCCACTGCTCGAGCGGCTCGTACCCGAACGCGACGAACGCCTGCGGGTGAGCGTGCGACGGCCCGAGGATCACTTGGTCTTTGACTTGATCCTCGACAATTTGCGGGTCGAGCCGGATGGGGAGAACGCGGCGCGGTTGGTCCGAACGGAGGCCAATCGTCGCGGCATACTCATCGTCGAGTTTCCGCCGCAGAGCTTCGGCGAGGAGGCATTTCTCGACCAGAAGTCCGACAGCGATCCGAATCTAGACGGTAGCGGCAAAGCGATCTCCGAGCTGCCGCCGTCTCGAGATGGGCAACTTGTCGTACCCGGAGAGACCGCGGATAAGCAATCCGCTCCACTGCCAGTGGCTCCCGAGGCACTCGACGGAAAACTGCCGGCGCGCGTTCGCATGTCGGGTCCCAGCCGGCTTGCGTTCGGCATGCCGGCCGGAGTCGGGGCGCTGCGGTTCACGCTTGCGGCCGTGCTTGAGGCGATGTACACCTGGCCCATGAGCCTGGACATCGGTGCGCGGGTCGATGAGGAAGACTCGGGGCGGTATTTCGAGCGCGTAACGGATTATTCCGCAGCTTTGCGAGCCGGAATCGGCTTGGGGCTCCAGGCCGCTCAGCGCGACGAGGTGGATCGCGCACTGACGGACGGGGCGCGGCG